>DATBIS010000095.1:0-17319 GCA_036556805.1 Actinomycetota bacterium
GTCTCGGCGAGGATCGCCGGCTCGTCCGCGAGCGGGATGCCCGCGTTCACGTCGAGCATGTGCGCGCCGGCCTCGACCTGCGCGACCGCGTCGGCGATCACCGTCGAGAAATCCCCCGCGGCCATCTCGGCCGCGAGCTTCTTCCTGCCGGTCGGGTTGATCCGCTCGCCGATGATCGTGAACGGGCGATCGTGACCGATCACGACCTCGCGCGAGGCCGAGCGCAGGACGGTCTCGGTCATCGATTCACTCCTCGCGCCACCCGGTGACGGCGAGCCCAGCGAGGATCTCGTCCGTGAACGCGAGCTCGAGGCGCTCGGCCTCGGTCTTCGCCTCGCCCTCCAGCTCTTCCCCGCAGTCGCGCGTTTGCTTGTGCCACTCGGCCATGTACTCGTCGGTGCCGATCAGGCCGACGCGCGTCGCGGCGGTGTCGATCGCCTCCTGGAACCGGTCGGAGAGCTGGACGCGGGCGCGTTCCCTGCCCCGCGACGCGGTGACCTGCGCGGGGATGTCGCGCCACCAGATCACCGTGAGGGCGGCCATGTGGTCCTCAGGCACTCGCGGCGCGCTTCGCGAGCACGAGCGCCTGCGCGGTCTCGGCGGCGACCGCGGCGTCGCGGCAGTACGCGTCGGCGCCCACCGCCTTCCCGAACTCCTCGTTGAGCGGCGCGCCACCCACGAGGACGATGTACTTGTCGCGGAGCCCGCGATCGACGAGCTCGTCGATCACCACCTTCATGTACGGCATCGTGGTGGTGAGCAGGGCGGACATCCCGAGGATGTCGGGCTCGTGCTCCTCCAGGGCCTCCAGGTAGCTCTCCACCGCGTTGTTGATGCCGATGTTCACGACCTCGAAGCCGGCTCCCTCCAACATCATCGCGACGAGGTTCTTCCCGATGTCGTGAATGTCGCCCTTCACGGTGCCGATCACGACCTTGCCGATGCGAGCCGCCCCGGTTTCGGCGAGGAGCGGACGAAGGATCTCCATGCCGGCCTTCATCGCGTTCGCGGCGAGCAGCACCTCCGGGACGAACAAGATGCCGTCGCGGAAGTCGATCCCGACGATGCGCATGCCCTCCACGAGCGCATCGTTCAACACCTTGTCGGCCGTCCACCCTCGACCCAAGAGGAGGTTCGTGCCCTCCACGATCTCGTCGGCGAGCCCGTCGTACAGGTCGTCGTGCATCTGCTTCACGAGCTCGTCGTCGGGCAGCGCGGAAAGGTCGATCTCCTGATCGTCAGCCATCGTTCCTCACGCTCTCAGCCGTTCGCCCTTCGCGTCCCACTGGGGGTCGGCGGCGACGGTCGCCGCGTGCCGATCCCCGAAGTACTCGATCTCCACCGGCGTTCCCTCGACCGCGACGTCGGCGGGCAGATACCCGTACGCGACGCATCGACCCACGGTGTACCCGTAGGCGGCCGACGTGACGTAGCCTGCCACTCGCCCGCCCGCCAGGATCGGCTCCTTGCCCATGACGACGACGTCGGGATCGTCGAGGGTCATGCACGCGAGCCGCTCGGCCGAGCCGTGGTCGCGGATCGCCTCGAGCGCGGCCCTGCCCTGGAAGTCCTTGTCCCAGCGAACGGCGAAGCCGAGGCCGGCCTCGAGCGGGTCGTGCTCGGCGTTGATGTCCTGGCCCCAGAGCCGGTAGCCCTTCTCGAGCCGGAGCGAGTCGAACGCGCCGCCTCCCGCGGCCGCGATGCCGAACGGCTCCCCGGCCTGCCACAGTAGGTCCCAGGCGCGCTCGCCCATCGCGAACTGGCCGTAGAGCTCCCATCCGAGCTCCCCGGCGTACGAGATGCGCTGCGCCCAGACCGGTCCGACCTCGCCGACGTTCAGGTACCTCGCGGTCATGTACGGGAACGCCTCGTTCGACACGTCCTCGTCGGTGACGGCCGCGAGCACCTCGCGCGCGCGGGGACCCCAGAGCCCCAGGGCGAACAGCGACCCGGTCCGCTCGACGATCGCCACGTTCTCGCCGTCACGGATCTGCGCGCGCATCCAGGCGAGGTCGTGCTGACCCGACCCGCCGCCGGTGACGACACGGAAGAGCTGCTCCTCCTTGCGCGTGACCGTGAGGTCGCAGCGGATCCGCCCCGACGGCGTGAGCATCGATGTGTACACGATCGTCCCCACTGGCCGGTCGATCCGGTTCGCGCAGATCCGCTCGAGGAACGCACATGCCTCCGAGCCCGTCACGTCGAACTTCGCGAACGGCGTGATGTCGAACAGCGCCACGCGTTCGCGCGTCGCGAGGTGCTCGGCGCCCACCGAGGGCGACCAGTTCATCGCGGCCCACCCCTCGCGCCTCGTCCACGGAGCGTCGCCGGGTGCGACATTGGTCGCGAACCACTGCGGGCGCTCCCAGCCTGCTCCGGTGAAGAACTCGGCGCCGAGCTCCCGCTGCCGGCGGTGGAACGGCGAGAGTCGCAGGTTCCGCGGATTCGCCATCTGCTGGAGCGGGTGAATGATGTCGTAGACCTCGCGGTACTGCTGCTTCCCGCGCGCGAGGACGTAGGGCGGCGTCATCTGGAACGGATAGAAGCGGTTCGCATCGGCCTCGGCCATGTCGTACGAGGGCTCGCCGTTCGCGATCCACTCGGCGACCTGGCGGCCCATGCCGCCGGCGTGCGTGACCCACACCGCCTCGCAGACCCAGACACCGCGCGCGCGGGCGGACTCACCGACGATGGAGCCCGCATCGGGCGTGAACGAAAACATCCCGTTGATCGAACGGGCCGGGTCGTCCGGATGCATCCGTCCCTTCAGCGCGGGCAGGAGCCGCTCGGTCTCCGCCTCCGCGACGCCGAAGTGCTCGGGCGTGAACGGCATGATCGACGGCTGCATCGCTCCGCCGGGCTGCCGGAGCTCGTCCTGGCGCGTCGCGATCGGCTCGTGCTTGTAGTTCCCGACCGCGTAGTGGTCCTCGCGATGCCGGAAGTACATGGCCATGTCCTGGTGGCGGAGCACCGGATGCGCCACCTCCCGCGTCTCTCCCGCGAGCTCGGGGACGGGGTCGGTCCACACCAGCTGATGCTGCACCGGAACGAGCGGGATCGGCACGCCGGCCATCGCGCCCACCGTCGGCCCCCAGATGCCCGCGCACAGCAGGACGTGCTCGCACTCGACGGTGCCCGCGCTCGTGTGGACGGCATGCACGCGCCCATCGCGGAGCTCGAAACCGGTCACGGTCACGCCGCCCTGGAACGCCGCACCCCTCGCTTCAGCTTTCCGCGCGAGCGCACCGGCAATGCGCACGGCCTTCGCCACGCCGTCCGACGGCACGAAGTACGACCCAAGGATGTGTGCGGGGTTCAGCAGCGGGATGCGCGCGGCGGTCTCCTCGGGCGAGAGCAGCTCGGTGTCGTCGATCCCGTAGGAGCGAGCGAACCCACGCCGGCGCGTGAGCTCGCGCATCCGCTCCGGCGTCGTCGCGACCTCGATGCTGCCGACGCCGTACCAATGCGGGCCACCGTCGTCGGGATCGAGGGAGTCGTAGAGGGCGACCGTGTCCTGCGCGATCCGGCACATCGTGCGCGAGCCGTTGGTCTGGAACACGAGCCCGGGCGCGTGCGACGACGAACCGCCGGTCTCGAACAGGGGTCCCTGGTCGAGAACGAGCACGTCGGTGACCCCGAGCTCGGTGAGGTGGTACGCGGCGCTCGTGCCGACGATGCCGGCACCTACCACGACGAGCTGTGAGCGATCGCGCACGGGCCTCCTCCGCTGGTTTCCATGGTGCCAGGTTCGGTTGCGTGCTCAAGTGTTGGGTTGCGTCTCGCGCAACCAACGGCTCCTATCCCTGCGTGTGCTGGTAGGAGGCGAGCCGCGCGTCCCGCAACGAGACGATCACGCCCTGCAGCGCGCCCTGCGCGTACTCGCTCCCGGGATTGAAGCATTGCGTGCGCCCGATGCGGAACCGGCCCCCCGACTCGTGGATGTGCCCGTGGAGGCCGACGATCGGCTGGAGCTCGCGGATCGACTCGCGTACCGCGAGGCTCCCGCCGCCCGTGGTGACGAAGCGGCCCCCTTCGCGGATCGGCTTCGGCAGCTCGCCGGGCGGGCCGAGCTCGAGCTTCAGACAGGTGTCGATGGGGGTGTCCTTCGGCGGGCAGTGCAGGTTGAACACGCAGCGGGCCACGTCGGGCACCGCCGAGACCTCCCGCTCGATCGCGGTGCGGATCGCTTCCTCGCTCGCCTCGCGCGGAGTGTCCCACGGCGTGGGCGTCGAGAGCCCGACCGTGATCATCGTGTGCTCGTCGTCGAGCTCGATGAGACGCCCCTCGCACGCGACGGCATGATCGCCGTCGTGCGCCTCGAGTGCCTCGAGCACGGCGGGCTCGTCGTCGTTGCCGCCCGTCAGGTAGAGGCGGACGCCGGTCCCACCCAAGCGCTGCTCCGCGAGCTCGAGCCACTCGCGGAGCCGCGCGGTCGCGAGGTCCTGGAACAGTCCGCGCTGCAGGAGCGGATCGGCCTTGAGCTCGGTGAACCGGTCCTGGTCCACGACCGTCCAGTAGAAGCCGGGCAGCTCGACGCTCGTCGTGAACGCATCCAGTCCGTCGCGTTCGAACTCGTGATCGCGTCCGGCAAAGCGCGCCCGGAACGTGCCGTTGCGCCGCACGATGGGCACGAGCACCTTCCCCATGAGGTCGCCGCCGAACACGAGGGCATCGACGCCGTAGAACGTCGCGGCGTTGAGGAACTTCCGGAAGGTCGGCTGCGAGCCGTGGAGGTCGGCCGCGTAGAAGAGCCGGGTGAGGCGGCCCTTGGACCGGCGCATGTCACGATCCCGGCAACATGCGGAGCTCATCCGCCATCGCGGCTCACCTCGGTGACCCGGCGGCGCGGAGCGCCGCCGGGTCCGTACCTCGATCCCCGGTCTACTCGACCGGGATCTCCTGGTAGACCGCCTTCAGGTCGATGCCCTGACTCTTGCGGACCATCTTCGCGACCAGGTAGATCACCAAAGCGAGGACGTACATGCCACCCATGAAGAACATGGAATCCGGCACGTTGATCCCGTACAGGTTGCCGTCGGAGAGCGGCGGCCAGATCCACTTGTAGATGTTCCATCCGAGGAACAGCGCCGTGATCGCGCCCGAGATCGTGATCAGCGGGATCCCCGCGACCTTGTACCGGGCGATCGGCGAGTTCTCGTATAGGTGCTTCTTCCTCCACGGCAGGACCGTCGCCGCGATCGACGTCCCGAAGAACGTCACGACGATCACGAACGTCGCCGCGAACAGGTAGCTCCGGAACGTGAGCGAGTACGCGTACACCGCGCTCACGACCAGCGCCGGGATCAGCATGAGCGCGAGCGCCCACATCGGGACGTGCCTCCGCTCCGAGACGTCGGCGACCTTCTCCGGCAACACGCGGTCGAACGCTGCCGCGAAGATCACCCTCGTCGACGACATGAACAGCGTCCCCGCCCACCCGATGAACCACGCGCCGAACACGAGGATCAGCAGCGCGGCGAGCGCGGAGTTGTGGAAGAACATGCCGACGAGCAACGGCGGATACGACCAGACCGGCGTCACCGGATCGGTCGTGTATCCGTAGTAGAAGTTCGCGTAGTTGACGTTCGCGGCGTTGAAGAAGTCCCACCCGAAGAACTTCGACGCCAGGAGCAGGAAGACGATCGCGATCGCGATCGTGACCCAGAGCCCGTACATCATCCCGCTCATGACCCGCTTGAAGTCGCTGGCGCCGCGGACCTCGCCGTAGAGCGTCGCGCCCCAGTTCGGCCACGCGATCCAGAACATCAGGAACGGGATGAGGAGCAGGCTGTCACCGAAGAACGGCGAGAGGCTGAGGCTCGGGAAGTCCGTGGCCGCCGTGTCGATGTGCGCCTGATAGGCGTTCTGCACGTTGAACAGGTTCGCCGACTCACGGTTGAACGCGCTCTCGAACCCGCTTCGGGACCCGAACAGCATGACGAGGAAGATGACGGCGAACCCGATCATCCCGATGTAGAAGCAGATCTTCTGGACCCTCGCGTATCCCTCCATGCCGAGCGAGACGAGGAACGCGGCGAGCAGGGCGGTCCCCACACACACGACGAAGAGCCCGTTCTTCCCGGAGAGGAACTCCACCACGCCGTCGGCCTTGAACAGCGCCGCGAGTGGCTGGAGCACCTCGACGTTCACGATCGCCGCGTAGATCGGCGTCCAGTACCACAGGATGAACCACCATCCGGTCACGGCGAGCACGAACGCGACGCCGCCGCCGAGCACCCGGCTCTGCCAGACGTAGTCGCCGCCGGCGCGAGGCATCACCGAGATGAGCCCCGAGTACGTGATCACGAGGAACGTCATGAACACGCCCGAGATGAGGATCGCGGGGATCACCTGCCCGGTCGGGGCGTAGCCGAGGAAGAGCCACGACCCGAAGAGCGCGAGCGTGACGATGTTCACCGACATGAACGAGTAGAGGAACGCGTCGAACCGCGACCAGCCCTTGACGAGTCCGGTCGCCTTGCGCAGGAACAAGGTAGGAGCTTCGCCTACCGCTGCCATCTGCACCCCCCTCCCGAGGTGAACGGCTAACCGTTCACGAGTTGGTAGTTCTTGACCTTTCGCTTCTTGAGGTCGATGTTCACGATCGCCGCCTGCAGGATCCCCTCCTCGTACGAGCTGCCCGGGTTCAAGGCGAGGGTGGAGCCGATGCGGGTGGCTCCCTTGCTCTCATGGATGTGACCGTGCAGCGACAACAACGGTTGGAAGCTGTGGATCGCCTCCTTGACGGACGTGGACCCGACCGGCTTGAGCGCTTGGCCTCCCGACTTGTACGTGAGGTCCTCGTTGAGAGCCGGCGCGTTGTCGAGCTTCGAGCCGTAGGGGGGCGCGTGGAAGTTCAGGATCGTGGTCGATGGGTCGTCGGCCGACTCGAGCGCGTGGGCGATCCGTTTGGTCAGCTCGGGCTCCTCGGCCTCCCGGAACGTGTGCCACGGCGTGGGGTTCGTCCACCCCATCGAGATCATCCTGAAGCCGTCCAGCTCGATCGGATGATCCTCATCGCCGGTCTCGACGACGCGCGCACCCGTGAGGAGATCGTCGATCTCGAACATGTCGTCGTTGGCGGGGCAGGCGATCACCCGGATCCCGGTGCCGGCAAGCTTCTCCTCGGCCATCGCGATCCATCGCTCGGTGCCCTCGAGCATGACCTCCTTGAAGCGCTTGTCCACGAGGTCCTCGTCCTCCTGCATGGCGACGTACTCCTCGTCGGACACGCGGATCGGGTAATAGCCGCGGTTCATCACACGCTTCTCGAACTCGGCGATCTCGCTTTCGGACTCGAGGAACTCGCGGTGATCCTGGAGCGAGGCCTCCCACGAACCGTTCGCTCGCTGGACGATCGGCACCATGGCCTTGCCGGTGACATCTCCGCCGAGGATCACGACGTCGGCCTTGTAGAAGGCCCCCGCGTTCAGGAACTTCTTCCAGCAGATCTCCGAGCCGTGGAGGTCGGTGACGAAGAAGATCTTCACGGGCCGTATCCTCCGTCGCGCCCGCTCGCAGGCGCAAGTCCCTCGGTTGCGTGCTTCGACAACAAGGAACCCCGGCCGCTAGTGGCCGACCTCCTCGGGCAGCCGGTACCACTCCACGCGGTCGCCGACCTTGGCTCGGACCTTCCATTTGAACGACTTCGGGACGTCGTCGCAGCAGCCTCGAAGTGCCCTGGCCTGTTCGCCCGGATCGTGCGTTCGTGCCTCGGGCAGGAGGTCCTTGTGCTCGCCGTCCGCGAGCTGGGACACCTTGTCGAGGTTCATCGTGAGCGTCCGCCACCAGCCCCAGTCGTCGCGCACGAGCGAGCCGATACGGTCCTTTCCGATCGTGCCGGGCTCGTCGCCGTCGCGCACCTCGAAGGCCGACAGGAGGTGCAGCAGGTCGTGCACGTCCTTCGGGTTCAGCTCGACGATCTGGAGCTTCGAGAGCAGGAGGTCCGTGACGTCGAGCGTATCCGGCATGCGATCGATGCGGTCGCGGAACTCGAGCACGTGACACATGTTCAAGCGATCCATGATCACGTCCACCGAGGTCCCGCCGTCGGCGGTCGTGAAGTACATCTGCCGGTCGCCGTGCAACAGGTTGAAGCGCGCGTCGCCTTGGAACCCACGCGCTCCGAAGAACTCGATCACCTGCTTCTTGGAGCTCGAGACGCACGCGAAGTCCATGTCCTGGTCGTTGCGCGCCCGATGCGGGAAGAGCGGGCAGAGCAGGCGCACGGCCTGACCGCCGAGGAGCTTCAACGGGATCCCCTGCGCGTTCGCCTCGCGGACGACGGCAACCGACTCGTCGAACGCGTCGCGGCTCTCTGCGGGGTCCATCGAGGCCGAAGCGTACTCCTCCGGTCGCACCCGCGCCGGCTGGCGTGACGCCGAGCGGACCCTGGTACACACTACGGCGACGCGCGACCGCGGAGGGGATCAAGGGGTGCCCGCTCGATACGACTTCGTGATCATCGGAGGAGGCTCGGCGGGAAGCGCGCTCGCGAACCGTCTGTCGGCCGATCCGTCCCACCGCGTCCTCGTGCTCGAGGCCGGCCGGCCCGACTACCCATGGGACGTCTACATCCACATGCCGGCCGCGCTCACGTTTCCGATCGGCAGCCGGTTCTACGACTGGAAGTACGAGTCCGAGCCGGAGCCCTGCATGAACGGCCGGCGGATCTTCCACGCGCGCGGCAAGGTGCTCGGCGGATCGAGCAGCATCAACGGCATGATCTTCCAGCGGGGGAACGCGCTCGACTACGAGCGCTGGGCCGCCGACCCCGGCATGGAATCGTGGGACTACGCGCACTGCCTTCCCTATTTCAAGCGCATGGAGAACTGTCTCGCCGCGGCCGAGGACGACGTCTATCGCGGCCACGCGGGGCCGCTCGTCCTGGAGCGGGGCCCCGCCACGAACCCGCTGTTCGGCGCGTTCTTCGGCGCGGTGCAGCAAGCCGGCTACCAGCTCACCGAGGACGTGAACGGATACCGGCAGGAGGGGTTTGCGCCGTTCGACCGCAACGTGCATCGGGGGCGCCGGTGGTCCGCCGCACGCGCGTACCTCCGCCCGGTCATGCATCGCCCGAACCTCGAGGTACGGACCCGCGCGCTCGTGACCAAGATCCTGTTCGACGGTCGCCGTGCCGTCGGCGTCGAGTACGCGCGTCGGGGGGGCGGCGTCACGCGCGTCGACGCGGGCGAGGTCCTGCTCTGCGGCGGCGCGTTCAACTCGCCGCAGCTGCTGCAGCTATCGGGGATCGGGAAGGCCGACGAACTGAGGGCGCTCGGCATCGAGGTGCTGCACGACCTCCCCGGCGTCGGCGAGCACCTCCAGGATCATCTGGAGGTCTACGTTCAGTACGGGAGCAAGCAACCGGTGTCCATGCAGCCGTACCTGAAGTGGCGGTATCGGCCGTGGATCGGCTTCCAGTGGCTCTTCCTGCGCCGGGGCCCGGGCGCGACGAATCACTTCGAGGGCGGCGGCTTCGCGCGAAGCAACGACGAGGTCGCCTACCCGAACCTCATGTTCCATTTCCTCCCGATCGCCGTGCGCTACGACGGGTCCTCGCCGGCCGGCGGGCACGGCTATCAGGTGCACGTCGGCCCGATGTACTCGGACGCCCGAGGCTCGGTGAAGATCACGAGCACCGACCCACGCCTCCACCCGGCCGTCCGCTTCAACTACCTGTCGACCGATCAGGACCGTCGCGAGTGGGTCGAGGCGATCCGCATCGCGCGCGACATCCTCAATCGACCGGCGATGGAACCGTTCAACGCCGGCGAGCTGTCACCGGGCGGCGACGTGGAGACCGATGACCAGATCCTGCGGTGGGTGGCCTCGGACGCGGAGACCGCGCTGCACCCGTCGTGCACGTGCCGCATGGGCACCGACGACGCGTCGGTGCTCGACCCCGCGAGCATGAAGGTGCACGGCGTCGAGGGCCTTCGGGTCGTCGACGCGTCGGCGATGCCGTACATCACGAACGGCAACATCTACGCGCCGGTGATGATGGTCGCCGAGAAGGCGGCCGACCTCATCCTCGGGAACACCCCGCTGCCTGCGCAGCACGTCGACTTCTACCGGCACCACAAGGCCTGACGCGGCCGCTCGGGGTTCAGCTCGACCGGGGTCGGGTGGCGGCGACCGCGTCGCGATCGGGCTCGCCGTTCGGCGCTGGAGGCGACGACCCCGCACTCGCCTCGAAGCCGGGCAAGATGAGCGCGAAGGTCGAGCCGGTGCCCGGCGCGCTCTCGGCCGAAACACCCCCGCCGTGCGCCTCCGCAATCGCACGCACGATCGCGAGACCGAGGCCGGTCCCGCCGGCGCCGCGCGCCCGATCGCCGTCGACGCGCGCGAAGCGAGCGAAGATCCTCGGCAGCTGCGCCGCCTCGATGCCCTCGCCTCGATCGATCACCTCGATCGTCAGCGTGTCGAACGTCGCGCGGGCACCGATCGCGATCGGATCGCCGGCGGCGGTGAACTTGACGGCGTTCTCGATCAGGGCGTCGAGCGCGAGCGCGACCCGGTCCACGTCGGCGAGCACCGTTCCGGTGGCATCGCATCGGAACGACCAGGCGCGCGACGCGGCCGGGGTCCAGCGTCGCTCCAGCTCGGCGATCAGCTCACCGACGTCGATACGAGCGCGAGTCAGCAGCCCGGGATGATCGGCCGCGGCGAGGATGAGCAGACGCTCCGAGAGCTTGGACAACCTTCCGAGCTCGTCGAGCACGACGGTCGCATCGTCCCTGACTTGACTGTCGTCGGCGATCGAACGGATGAGCTCGGCGTGGCCGCGCGCGATCGTGATCGGCGTTCGCAGCTCGTGCGACGCGTCGCGCACGAATTCGCGCTGCCGCTCGAGCATCAGCTGCTGGTCGTCCGCGCTTCGGCGAGCCTGCTCGAGCGCGGTCTGCCGCCGGCGCGCGTGCCAGACCATCGCGAGGAACATCGACGCCATGAGGGGGACCTCGGTGAGCTCATCGAGCCGTTCGCTGCCGCGGGTGATCGTCCACCAGAGCGCGAGGCCGGTGACGAGCATGACGATCGCGAGCAGGACGATCGTGGTTCGGAGCCTCCAGACGCGGAACCCGTAGACGATCGTGAGGCTCACCCAGATGAAGTGGAACGGCACCGTCTCCCACTGGCTGAGCGCGACGATGACCGCGACGTTCGCGAGGGCGAACGCGCCCCACGCGACCTCGACCCAGTGCCTACGGACCGTTGAAGCGATAGCCGACATTTCGCACCGTCTCGATCACCTCGGGACCCAGCTTCGATCGGATCCGTCCGACCGCCACATCGACCACGTTGCTGCCGGGATCGAAGGAGTAACCCCACACGTCCTCGAGGAGGCGCTGCCGAGAGCAGGCCTCGCCTTCCTTCAACATCAGGTGCTGGAGCAGCAGGAACTCCCGTTCGCTCAGCGCCACCCAGCCCGCGCCGCTATCCGCGACGCGCCGGATCACGTCGAGTCGAACGTGCCCGACGATGAGGAAGCGACCCGGCGCTTCCGCAGGCGGCTGCCGGAGCCGCGCCCGGATCCGCGCGACGAGCTCCGAGAGCGCAAAGGGCTTCGTCATGAAATCGGTCGCGCCGAGCTCGAGGCAGTCCACCCTGCTCTCGACGTCGGACACGGCGGAGAGCACCAGCACGCGCTGCTGTGGCCTGGCCTCGAGGATCTCGCGGAGCACGGCGACCCCGTGGAGTCCCGGGAGGAGAAGATCGAGGACGACGAGCTCGAACCTGCCGCTCCTCGCGAGGTCCGATCCCCGCCGGCCGTCGAGGGCGCTCTCGACCGCGAACCCCTCTGCCGTCAGCGCGCGCGAGACGAAGCTCACGATCCGGGGTTCGTCGTCGACCACCAGGATCCTCGGCACGACTCGATCCTAGGGTTCCGTCCGATGCTCGAACAGGTTCATGACGGAAGCGTCATCACCCGCGGGCACGAACATGTCGGCCCGCTGACGGCTGGATGACGCCTTCGTCACAACCGCATCCCGTCACCCGGCCGCTCACTACGCTCGCCTCGAAGCGAACGGGAGGGGTACCCATGACGCGCACCGCGAGCATTCGTTTGGCCGCGATCGTGCTGTCCGCCTTGGCGTTCGTCGCCACGGCCTGCAGCAGCGGGGGCGGCGTCGACGCCACCCTGAAGGACTTCGAGATCAGTCTCGGATCCTCCTCGGGGGACGCCGGCGACGTGACGTTCAACATCACCAACGACGGGCCGTCGGCCCACGAGTTCGTCGTCTTCAAGACGGACCTCGCGCCGGACGCCTTGCCGACCGTCGACGACGAGAACGGCATCCCGATCGTCGATGAGGAAGGCGAGGGCATCGAGCTCGTCGACGAGGCCGAGGACATCGCCCCGGATTCGTCGACGGACCTCACCGTCTCGCTCGACGCGGGCAGCTACGTGATCATCTGCAACATCCCCGGTCACTACGAGCAAGGGATGCACACGAGCTTCACAACCAGCTGAGGCGAGAGCGCGAGTCAGCGAGCCTCCGCGAGCGCATCGACCGCGACCGCGCCGCGCGCGCCCACGAGCATCGGGTTCGCCTCGAGCGACACGAGTCGGTCACGCAGGTCGTGCGCGGCGATCGCGATCGAGCGCACCGCCCTGGCGAGCGCGCGCAGGTCGTGGCGGTCGGGATCGAGCCCGCAGCGCTCGCACTGCGACGCCACGAACGTCGCCGCCTGCTTCGGCGTCATCGGGCACGCGACGAACACCGCGTCGCCCGACTCCGCCAAGGCACCGCCCGGACGCATCGTGAGGCAGGGTCCGAAGGCGTCGTCGACCACCACACCCACCAGGACCTCGTCGCCCGCGGCCATCCGCTGCACGAGGAGCTTCGCCGAACGGGCCCCCGCCCGTTCGGCGGCCTCCAGCACCTCGGACGCGGCGGCCGACACGGCCGCCGCGTCCCCCAACCCGAGGCGGACGCCACCGAGCTTCGCCTTGTGGGGAAGCTCCGGCGCGAGCGCCTTCACGGCGACGGGGAACCCGAGCCGCGACGCGACGGCCGCCGCGCGCTCCGGCGTGCCGACGATGCTCTCCTTCGGTCGGCGCACGCCGTAGAGCTCGAGGATCCGCGCGGCGCGGGCCTCGTCGAGGGGCCCCGACCGACCGCGCAAGGCCCGAAGCGCCGCCGGCCGGTTCGGGTGGGACGTCGGATCCGGAGGAACGCGGCCGCGCGATCCCTGCCAGTCCACCAAGGAGGCGATCGCCGCGGCCGCCGCGCGATGCCCCTGAAGAAACGGCAGGCCCGCGCTCCGAACGAACGTTCTTGCCGTGCCGGTGAACGAGAGCGGTCCCATCGCGACCGACGCAAACACGGCACCGGTCGATCGCTCGAGGTTTCGCACGCGTTCGAGCACGGGCTCCGACCACACCTCCTCGCCCTCCAGTCGAGGCGGGAACGCGTCGAAGGCGATGAGCCCCAGCGCCGGCTCGTGCGCGAGCGCATCGAGTGCGGCGCAGAACAGGTCGGTCTCGACCGCCGCCTGCCCGGTGACGTCGAGGGGGTTGTTCTGCGACGCGAAGCTCGGCAACGCCTTCGCGAGGCGCCCGCGGGTGCGCGCGGAGAACTCGGGGAGCGACAGGCCGCTTCGGCCCGCAGCCTCCGCGAACAGCGTGCAGGCCCCGCCGGACTGAAGGGCCGCGGCCACCCCGGGCGCGCGCAGCCGGCGACGATGCGACAACAGGACCGCCGCCTCGAACATCGCCACGGGGTCCTCGACGAGCATCGCCCCCTGTGAGCGCAGCCACGCGTCGCGGAGCGTCGTGTTCCCCGCGAGGGCCCCGGTGTGCGCGACGATCGAGCGACGGGCCGCGGGCGACCTCCCCTCCGGCGCGCAGACGAGGATCGGCTTGCGAGCCTCGCGCAGGGCCTCGAGCCCGCGCGCGATCCCCCGCACGTCGCGCATCGTCTCGACGTAGGTGGCCACGACCTTCGTGTGCGGGTCGGCGGCCGCCCACGAGAACAGGTCGCCCAGCCCCAGGACCGCCTCGTTGCCCACGCCCAGCACGATCCGCATCCCGACGCCCCGATCCGACGCCTGCTGCGCCATGCTCCAGGCCACCGTGCCCGACTGCGAGATGACGCTGATCGAGCCGGGGACCGGTTCGGCCGGCGGCGTCGTGCCGTACGGCGCGATGCCGTCGACGTAGTTCACGAACCCCTCGACGTTCGGCCCGAGCAGGGGAATCCGCGCGCGCGTCGCCGCGTCGGCGAGGTCGCGTTGGAGTCGTCGCCCTTCTTCGCCCGCCTCGGCAAAGCCGCTGGAAACGACCATGATCGATCGAACGCCGGCCGCGCGACAGTCTTCGATCGAGCGCACGACGACGGGCGCCGGTACGACGAACACGAGCAGATCGACGCCGCGCGGAAGGTCCCGGATCGACGGCACGCACGTGCGGCCCCACACCTCGTCGTACTTCGGATTCACGGGATGCACGTCGCCGGCGAAGCCGAGGTGGCGCAGGGACCGCTCGATCTCCGGCGCCCACGAGGTCGGCGACTCCGACGCGCCGACGATCGCGATCGAACGCGGCGCGAGCAGCGGTCGGAGCCGGTCCGGGTTCACCCGCCGTCACCGCGGTAGCGCGCGTCACGCCACGCGATGGCGGCCTTCAGGCCTTGCTCCTGGGTGATCCTTCGAAACTCGTCGCGCTGTGGGAGGTTCGCCGTCTCGATGATCGTGTCGAGCTCCGTGTTCGCGCGGAGCGCCGACCGAAAGCCCGCCACCTCCCATGCCCGGTTCACCGCCCGCTTCGTGAGCGAGACGACCAACGGCTCGTTCTTCGCGATCTCGTTCGCGAGCGCGAGGGTGGCGTCGTCGAGCTCGTCGCGCGGCACGACGCGGTTCACGAGCCCCAGCCGGAGCGCCTCGTCCGCGGGAATCCGATCGTCGCCGGTGAACAGCAGCTCCTTCGCTCGCCGCACCCCGATCACCCACGGGAGGAACATCGAAACGACGCCCGATCCGAAGCGGATGTCGACGTACCCGAACCAGGCGTCGTCGGAGCACACACACAGGTCGGCGGCGAGCATCAGGTCGGTCCCGCCCGCGAGGCAGTACGAGTGGACCTGCGCGATGACCGGCTTCGGATGGTCGAACAGCTCGAGCATTCGCTCCGTGGAACCGGCGAGCTCCTCGTGCCACCCCGCCGAATCGAGGACGTCGTCCTCGGTGAGGTCGTACCCGGCGCAGAACGCGCGGCCCGAGCCGCGGAGGATCACGACGTGCACGGATTCGGCGACCGCAGCTTCGGCGAACGCGCCCGAGACGGCCTCCACGAGCGCACCGTTCAGGGCGTTCAGCGTCTTTGGCCGGTTCATCGTCAGGCGCCGAACCGGACCGAGATCCTCGACGAGCACCAGGGGTTCGTCGTCGGTCGGAGCGTCGTTCATCGGCATCTCTCGTGTGTTGGGTTGCCCAAGGTGATCGAACTATGGTACTGACGGTTTGAACGGCGAATCAAACCGGGAGGTTCCCATGTTCCGTTCCCATCCACGAGAGGGCGCGAAGGCGCTGCGCGAGGGGCTCGAGCTGAGGCTCGGCCGACCCCTCAGCCGCCGGGAGTTCCTGAGGGCTTCGGCCGGCGCCGCGGTCACGGTCCCGTCGCTCGCGGCGCTCCTTGCAGCCTGCGGCGGTGACCCTCGCAAGCAGGTGCAGAGCCAGGGCTTCCAAGTGGCGACGCCCGAGAACCCCGTGACGCTTCCGAAGGGCACGCCGATCGCCGACGGTCTCCAGATCGAGAAAGGCGTCACGCTCCAGCTCTACAACTGGGACCAGTACATCTGGAAGCACGTGGTCGACGACTTCTGCAAGGAATTCGAGTGCGACTACGAGCTCACCACCTTCAACAACATGGAGGAAGGCATCGCGAAGATGCAGACCGGGGAGCTCAAGATCGACGTGTTCTTCCCTACCTACAACTATCTCGGCAAGCTCGTGACCGCCGGGCTGCTGCAGCCGCTGAACCATACATATATCCCCAACCTCGAGGCGAACGCCTGGGACATGTTCCAGAACCCGTTCTACGACCAGGGTTGGCAGTACTCGGTGCCGTATGCGACCTACACCACCGGCATCGCGTACCGGCGCGACGTGATCCAGGACGAGCAGATCCACGACATGACGAACCCGTACGAGATCCTGTGGGACCCGACGTACTCGGGCAAGGTCGGGATCTACAACTCCATCCGCGACGCGATGGGACTGGTTCTCCTCAAGAACGGGATCACCGACGTGAACACCGAGAAGCCCGCCGATCTCGAAGTGGTTCGGGAAGACCTGCTCGCGATGATCGACGCGGTGAACATCCGCACGTCGATCAACGGGACGTACGCGAAGCTCCCGAAGGGCGTGTACGACCTGCACCAGGGTTGGTCGGGCGACATCGTGGCGGCGTGGGGGTACGTCCTGGATTTCACCGAGGAGTCGTACGAGAACCTCGGGTACTGGTACCCGGCCGACCGCAAGGGGATTGCCGACAACGATCTCCTCGCGATCCCCGCAAGCGCGGAGCATCCCGTGCTCGCTCACGCGTTCTTGAACTTCCTGCTGGACTTCGACCACGCGATGGACAACTTCTCGTGGAACGGCTATCAGCCGCCGCAGAATCAGGCCGACGTGAACGCTCTCACGACGACCGAGGGCCTCTACTCGAAGCTCTTCACCGACGCGGCGCCCGCGATGCTGGTGCCGCCGTGGATGCCGGACGCGGTGGTCCGGCGCGAGGACTTCGAGGTGGGATACCGGCAGCACGAGCTCACGCCGCAGGGCGAGGCCGCCTGGCAGGACGTGTGGGATGAGTTCAAGGCCGGTACCTGAGCCGGACGTCTCGGTAACGCCGCGACGCAGCCGCCGCCGCAAGGCGGCGGCTGCGGCTGAAGAGAGCGGCGTCCGCTACCCCCGGTGGTTTTGGCCGTCGTTCGCGTTGCCGGGGACCCTGTGGACCCTGGTGCTGTTCGTCTTGCCCTTCTACGTCATCATTTGCATCGCGTTCGGTGCACTCGACCTGTTCCGTGCACCGCTCCCCGTCTGGCAGCCCTGGTACTGGACGAAGACGTACCTCTTCGACGTGCTCGGCAACATCTTCGGCCCCGACGCCTTCCTTCGACCGACCTTCATTCGGACCTTCGTCTATGTGATCAGCGCGAGCGTGATCTGTCTCGTGATCGGCTACGCCGTCGCGTACTACGTGGCGAGGTTCGCGGGAAAACGCAAGACCCTGATTCTCGTCCTGTTGATCTCGCCGTTCTGGATCAGCTACCTCATGCGCATGCTCGCGTGGGTGAACCTGCTCGAAGACAG
>DATBIS010000096.1:0-15848 GCA_036556805.1 Actinomycetota bacterium
GGTCGCGGAAAGGGAGGTCAGGGCGTTGTCGACGCCGTTGAACGTGCCGTACCAGGTCGCGGTCCTCGTGCCGTTTCTGGTGGAGCGCACGACCAGGTAGGAGTCGTCGTCGGCTCCCAGGTTCGAGGCGGAGCCGGAGTCCAGCGATCCGGTCTCGATCGTGAACGCGGACGGGAACAGGTCGACGGTGACGGCGGATCCCACCGTCACGGCGACCGTGGCGGCGTTCGACGTCGCGCCGTCGTCGTCCTTCACCGTATATGTGAACGAGTCGGCGCCGTTGAAGGCCGCGTTCGGCGTGTACGTGATGAGCCCGGTCGTCGGGTTCACGGAGGTGCCGCCGCTCGCCGGCGGCGTCGCGACCGCGACCGTCGTGGCGTCGATCGTGCCGTCCGAATCGACGTCGTTCGCGAGCACGTCGATCGCCACCGCCGTGTCGACCGGCGTCGTTGCGCTATCGGCGTTCGCGACCGGCGCGACGTTGCCGCCGCCCGCCGTGATCGTGAAGTTTGCGTCCGAAACGTCGAAGAAGATGTTGCCGGCCGCCTCGACCTTGATCCTGGCCTGCGTCGAGCCGTCCGCCGGCAGCGTGACCGCCTGCGACCCGTCGTTCGGCGTGTTCGCGGCGAGGACCGTCGGGAACGTGTTCCCACCGTCGGTCGAGAGCAGGATGTTCACGTTCGCGGTGTTGATCGGCGAGACGTTCGTCGAGGCGACGTTCCAGGTGACGGTCTGGCTCGTGCCGCCGGGAAGCGACACCGCGGTGTTCGGGGACGTCACGAGGAAGGGCGTGGTCCCGGAGGCCGTCACCACCACGTTTGCGCTGTTCACGCCGCCCGCGGCGGGGTTGTTGTCGCGCACGCTCACGCGGAAGTTCATCGTGCGGGCCACGGTCGGCAGGAACTCGGCCCAGCAGTTGAGGCCGCCGGGAAGCGCCGCACAGGTGCCGGTGTTCGCGTCGGTGGTGTTTGCGAGGACGCTGCTCATCTGCGGGAACACCCGTGTGGAGCTCGTGGTGGGCGGAAACGAGCGGAAGAGCGCGCCGGTCGGCTTGCTCGGGTTGTTGAGCGCGCGGAGCACGCCGCCGTCGAACTGCTCCCACGTGTAGGTGAGCGTGTCATTGTCGGCGTCGGTACCCGTCGCCGAGAGCGCGAACGGCGTGCGAATCGGGATCGTGAACGAGGTTCCCGCCGGCGAGACGGTGGGCGCCGTGTTGCCGCTCGGCGCCGCCCCGAGGTTCCCCGCGGAGCCCGGCGTGGTGGTGTACGCCGCGATCTCGTCGAAGCTGATCGCGTGGAAGTAGTCGTCGCTGTGGAGCTGCAGGTTGTCGGTCCCGCAGATGCCGGCGTACGCCATGATCGTGGAACCGCTGCCGGGCTCCATCGCGGTCGACGCCACCCCGTTACCGGCACACGACCCGACGATCCCGTTGAACGGGTGGTTGGCCCCGAACTGGTGGCCCATCTCATGGGCGACGTAGTCGATGTAGAAGGCGTCGCCGACCGGCGTCGGCAAGCCGGTCTCGCCGCGCGCCTTGAGGTTCGCCTTGCCGACGACCGCGAGGCTCGCGAGCCCACCGCCGCCGGTCGAGACCACGTGGCCCACGTCGTAGTTCGCGCTGCCGATCACCGAGTCGACGTTGGTCTGGTTCTGCGAGAGCAGCAGGCCCGCGTTGCTGTTCGTGTACGGGTCGGTGCTCGGGTCGAGGTAGATGAGGTTGTCGTTGTTCGCGACGAGCTGCAGTCGGATCGCGAGCTCGCGCTCGTACACGCCGGTGACGCGGTTCACCACCACGACCAGCTCGTTGTGCACGAGCGGCACCGTGCCGCCGTGGAAGGTCGAGTACTCACCCGTAGTCGCGAGCGCGAGCCGGTACGTGCGGAGCTCGGTTCCGACGATGCGCTCGACGTCGGCGGGCTCGGCCGCCGGCTCCTCCGGATCGACGTCGGGATGGTCGAACAAGCGCCCGTGCACGTTCGGGAGGTTGCGGCCGAAGTACGAGACGTACGCGCGCTGAGAGAGGTGGTAGTAGGGATCGATGTACCAGTTGCCGCGCGGCGAGAGCACCTGTGCGTGGAAGCCGGTCCTTCCGAGGTCGAAGCGGATCGTCGCGGCGGGGTCGTCCATGCCGCGCCCGTTGTAGGTCTTGATGAACGGGAACCGCGCGGCGAGCGCCGGGGCAACCACCGGCGACTCCTGCACGGCGAACCGCTCGAAGCCGCCCCGGGGGGACGGGAGCGAGATCACGAGCCGGTTCGAGCGGGCGGCCGCGGTGAACTCCATCGGCGCTCCCGCGAGGAGGGTGTGCATCCCCGCGCGATCGAGCGTGAAGGCACGAAACGAGGTCGGACGTACGTCGACCCGAACGCCGGGCGCGGAGGGAACCTGCGCGCGGAACGTCCAGAAGGACGCGCCCGGTCGGGCGATCGAAGCGCCGCCAGCCGGGGCCGGGGCGGCCGGAATGAGCAGCGCCGCGACGAGCGTGAGCAAGGTGAGCGTGAACAGCGGTCGGCGCGCCGAGGCGGCGCGCCGGGGTCGAGCAGCACGAACGTCGCGAAGTCCCATGTCCCTCCTACCGATCGAATGGCGGGCACGTCAGGTGTCGATGGACACCAAGCGGATCGGGCCGGCCGAAGCCCCGCCCGATCCAGGCGTGTAGCATTGCGAACACGGAGCGCGTTCACAAGGGCCGGAGGTCGGAACTTTGCGCGGAGGACCGAGTGACGAGCTACCCCTCTCGGACGACACCTATCGGGCCCTTCTCGAAGAGATCCCGGCCGTCACCTACCTGATCAGCACCGACGACCCACCGCGCGTTCGCTACGTGAGTCCGCAGGCCGAGGCGATCCTCGGCCACTCGCCCGAACGCTGGCGCTCCGTCGAGCGGTATTGGCTGAACGTGGCCGTCCACCCGAGCGACCGGGGCTCGGTGGAATCCGCCTGGCGGCAGGCCGATGCGACGGGGACCTTCCGCTGCCTCTACCGCGTGGTCGCCGAGGACCGCGTGATCTGGGTGCTCGACGAGGCGTCGCTGGTGAACCGCGAGGACGGGCGTCCGCTCTACTGGCGAGGCGTGATGTTCGACCTCACGGCGGAGCAGCAGCAGCTCGCCGGCGGCACCGAGGAGGCGCTCCGCCGCTCCGAGGCCCGCTATCGCGCGCTCGTGGAGGACATCCCCGCGGTCGTCTACGAGATGGGCATGGACGACGAGCGGCGCACGCTGTACGTGAGCCCGCACGTGGAGCAGGTCCTCGGCTACTCGCGCGACGAATGGCTGGAGCAGCCCGACATCTGGATGGAGCTGCTGCACCAAGACGATCGGGAGATCGAGCTCGCCGCGCACGACCTGCACGGCGAGACCGGGGAGCCCTGGAGCCGGGAGTACCGGCTGATCGCCGCCGACGGCCACCTGGTGTGGGTGCGCGACCAGGCCGTCCTCGTCCGCGACGAGCGCGGACGTCCGCTGTTCTGGCAGGGCGTCATGCTCGACGTCACGGAGCAGAAGAAGCAGGAGGAGGAGCTCCGCCGCGCGAACGACGAGCTCGAGTTCCGCGTGCTCGCGCGCACCTCGCAGCTCGCGGACGCGAACGAGATGATGTCCCTCGAGATCGAGGAGCGCCGCCGCGTCGAGCGGCAGCTTCGCGAGGCCGAGGAGCGCTACCGCCACATCGTCGAGGACGTCCCCGCGGTCGTGTACACGTGGCGGATCGCCTCGGCGGACGACCACGCCCCGCCGCGCGACTACGTGAGCCCGCAGATCGAGGCGCTCCTGGGCTACACGCCGCAGGAATGGGTGGAAGGCGAGCTCTGGAACGAGCGCATGCACCCGCACGACTACGACGCCGTCTTCGCGGCCACCGACCGCAGCCGCACGAGCGGTGAGCCGTTCTCGATGGAGTACCGGTACCTCGCGAAGGACGGCCGGGTGGTGTGGGTGCTCGACCAGGCCCGCCTGATCGCGCGCGATCGGCACGGTCGACCGAGGCTCTTCCAGGGCGTCGTGCTCGACATCACCGCGCGCAAGCAGGCGGAGGCGAAGGCCGAAGACGCCGAGGCTCGCTACCGCCAGCTGGTCGAGGGGGGCTCGGTGATCGCATACGTCCTCGGGCGCGCCGAGCCCGGAGAGCCTCGCCCGCTCACGTACATCAGTCCCCAGATCGAACGGATCCTCGGGTACACGGACGTGGAGTGGCTCGAGGAGTCGGGGCTCTGGGGAAGGAGTCTCCATCCCGACGACCGCGACCGCATGCATGCGGCGTCGCGCGCGATCGACGCGGGCGGCCCCTGGTCGGAGGAGTACCGGCTGATCGCGCGCGACGGCCGAGTCGTGTGGGTGCACGACGAAGGTGGCCCGGGGGACTTCGACGAGGCAGGTCCCACCACCTTCCACGGCGTGCTCCTCGACATCACCGAGCGCAAGGCATCCGAGGACCTGCTGCGGGATGCCGAGGAGCGTTACCGAAGCCTCGTCGAGGGGTTGCCGGCGATCCCGTGGACGGAGGTGGTGGACGCGGCAACGGGCCGCAGCCGGATCACCTACATCGGGCCTCAGGCGACGAACGTGCTCGGCTACTCTCCCGAGGAGCTGATCGCGGAGCCCGACCACTTCGAGCGGCTCCTGCATCCCGGCGACGCCAAACGGATGCTCGCGCGAGCCGCGCACTGCGCCCGCACCGGCGAGCCGTGGGACGAGGTCTTCCGTATGGTCGCGCGTGACGGACGCACGGTCTGGGTAAGCAGCCGCGCCACGATGGTCTCCGACGACGACGGCCGCCGCGTCTGGCAGGGGATCACGTTCGACATCACCGCGGCGATGGAGCACGACCCCGAGGTCGCGGTCGAGGAGGACGAGGCGGAGGCCGGCCGTCGGCCCCGTCGCTGACGGACAGGTCAGGCCCTCGGGGCGAGGACCCGCAGCGTCTCCGGTAGGTACGGGTGGAGGCGCTCCGGCAGCTCCACCGACCCGTCGGCGCGCTGCCGGTTCTCCATGATCGCGATGAGCGTGCGGCCGACGGCCGTCGCGGTGCCGTTCAACGTGTGCAGCGGCTCCACCGTGCCGTCGGCGCGGCGCACGCGCGTCTGGAGGCGGCGCGCCTGGTAATCGGTGCAGTTCGAGCAGCTCGTGAGCTCCCGGTACCGGTCCTGCCCGGGCAGCCACACCTCGAGGTCGTACTTCTTCGCCGCGCTGCCGCCGAGATCTCCCGCGGCGATGTTCGCGATGCGATAGGGGAGCTCGAGGTTGCCGACGATCTCCTCCTCGATCGAAACGAGGAACTCGTGCTCGTCCCAGCTCGACTCGGGCCTCGTGAACGAGAACATCTCGACCTTGTCGAACTGATGGACGCGGAACATTCCGCCCATGTCCTTCCCGTACGTGCCCGCCTCACGTCGGAAGCAGGGCGAGTAGCCGCAGTAGCGAATCGGTAGGTCCGCTTCGTCGAGGATCTCCTTCATGTGGAACGCGGCGAGCGCGACCTCCGAGGTTCCGACGAGGTAGAGCTCGTCCTCGGTGGTGACGTAGAGCTGGGCCTCGTCCGTCGGAAGGAAGCCCGTGCCGTACATCGCGTCCCGGCGCACGAGCACCGGCGGCACCATCGGGGTGAACCCCCTCGCCATCAGCACGTCGATCGCATGGCGAACCAGCGCGAACTGCACGAGCACGATGTCGCCGAGCAGGTACACGAACCGGGATCCACTCGTGCGGGCGGCTCGCTCCACGTCGAGCATGCCGAGGAGCTCGCCGAGCTCCACGTGGTCCTTGGGCTCGAAGTCGAACGTGGGCGGCACGCCGTGTTCCCGGACGACCTCGGCGTCGTCGTCGGTGAAGCCGTTCGGACACGACTCGTGCGGAACGTTCGGCGTCCGATCGAGGAGGTCCTGGAGCATCGCCTCGGCCTTCTCGAGATCCGGATCGAGCTGCTTGAGCTCCGCCGAGACCTTCGCGACCTCGTCGATCAGCCGTTGCTTCTCGTCGCCGTCCGCCCGGCCGATCGCCTTCGAGGCCGCGTTCTGCTTCGCGCGGAGGTCCTCGACGCGTGCGGTGATCGAGCGGCGCCGCTCGTCCGCTGCGAGGAGCTCGTCGACGGCCTCGGCGAGGTTTCGCCTGGCGAGGCCCGTTCGGAACCGGTCCGGGTCTTCCCGGATCGCCTTGATGTCGAGCACCTAGGGAACCTTCACCTCCGCCGGGCGAGCGTCGGCCTTGCCGTCGGCCTCGGCCTTGCCCGCGGGCGCGGCGCCGGGCTGGGCGTCCATGATGCTCTGCCCGTGGAAGATGCCGCCTTCCTCCACGACGAGGGTCTTCGCCGTGATGTTGCCGTCGATGCGTCCGCCGCGGGCGAGGTGCGCCTTGCCCTTCACGATGAGATTTCCCTTGAAGCGACCGGCGACGCTCACGTTCTGCGCGCGGATGTCGGCCTCCACCTGACTCTGCGGAGAGAGGCCGACGTCGCCGTCGGCGTTGATCTGACCTTTCACCTGGCCGTCGATGCGAAGGCTGCCGGCCGAGACCACGGTCCCGTCGAGCTTCGCACCTTGGCCGATGACCGTGACCTCAGTGCCCTGCTGATCCGCCATCGGTTGCTCCTCTCGTCGCTCCTGCTGCGGCTGCTGCTGCGGCACCTCCTCGTCTTCCTTCTTGAAGATCATCGGGCCTTCACCGTCTCCTCCTCGGGGGCGAGCGCCTTGCGAATCGCCTCGGCCTCCTCGGCGGAGAGGTTGTACGTGCTCTTGCCCTCATGGATCGGCTTCGCGTACACACGCGTCTCCTGCCGGCCGTTGATCGAGGTGAGGACGACGCCGGTGCCCTGATCGTCCAGCATCGCGCACGAGAAGGAAAGTCGGCCGCCGACGTCCTCGAACGCGTCGTAGCGCAGGAGGGCTACGTTGCGCACGCTGCCGCGGATCTGCACGTCCTGTTTCTTGTCGGTGCGGTTGAGCGTGCGCACCGCATCCTCGAGCCGCTTGATCTGGTTCGCCTGTCCCTGCAGCACGCCGCGGAGCGTCTCGTCGAGCCGGATCGGCTCACCCGGTTCCCCGCTGGCGCGCCGGCCGCCGCCGAGGATCGAGAACGAGACGGCCAACACCGACAGCCCCAAGGCGATCATGGCCATGAGGCTGAGCGTCTCGACCGAGAACGTGATCGAAGCCATCGCAGGAACCGCCGAATCTGGCCATCTACCTGCGGTTTTCCGCAGCGAGCCTAGAGTATACGGGCCTGCGTCGACGCAGCCCAAACCCCGGGGACGCCGGGGGTCGGGGGTGGGCTCGGGGGGAGTTCGGTGGACCTAGAGGTTCTTGAACCCGCTGCCTTCGAATCCGGCGCCCGCGGCCATCAGGAACGCCACGGCCGCGCCGAGGGAGAGCAGAATCCGACGAAGACGGTGCAACGTGGTGCCTCCTTTCGATTGCAACCTCACTGATATCGGTTTTCCCGCGACCGCGGTAGGGCCGATAGGGTGTCCCCCGCCACCGCCGACCGTCGTCACCCCCGCACGTCCGAATTCGTCCCCCCGACGTCCGATACCGGGGGACGAGGCGAGCGGTTTGACTCTTCGGGCGGCATGCGCCTGATCCTCCTCACCGTGCTCGTCTCGCTCGCCATCGGCCTGCTGGCGGGAGGGAGCCTGCGGGACTTCCCCGCGATCCGGAGCCGTTGGACCTGGCTCGTGCTCGTGGGCGCCGCGCTGCAGTTCGCTCCCATTCGAGGGACGCTCGCCTTCCCGATCCTGCTCGCCTCGTTCGGCTTCCTCCTGGCGTTCGTGCTGGCGAACCTTCGGTCCCCCGGCTTCGCGCTGATCCTCGTGGGGCTCGCGCTCAACGTGCTCGTGATCGCGGTGAACCGGGGGATGCCTGTGTCTCGACAGGCGCTCGTCGCGTCGGATCAGGCGAACACGGTCTCCGAACTGCAGGCGAACACCGACGGGCAGAAGCACTTCCTTGCCGACGACGACACCGAGCTGCTGGAGCTCGGCGACGTCATCGGCATCGGCGACCCCATCCGCCAGGCGATCAGCATCGGCGACGGGTTCGTGCATGTGGGGATCGGATGGTTCATCGTGGTGGCGCTCCGCAAGCCGAAGCGCGCCCCGCTTCCGGCGCCGCGCCCGGCAGAGGGATGAGCGTGGACGTTCGAACCGACGCGCAGAACAAGGCCGCCGCCCAAGGCATCTCCGCGCCCGGCGCGGACGACCGTCGCATCCTGTGGCTCGAGCTCGCGGTGATCGTCCCCACGATCGCCTGGTGCGCCTGGGCGATCTCGCGCACCGCGAGCGACGCGATCTCCCTCCCCGCGTTCTTCTTCTTCGTGGCGGCGGTGATGGCCGTCGATCTGATCCCGGTGCCGGTGTGGGGCGGCATGCAGCTCTCGCTCAGCTTCCCGATCCTCATCGGCGTCGCGATGCTGTTTCCGCCCGCGGTCGCGGGACTCATCGCGCTGCTCGGCTCCGCCGACCCGCGCGAGTTCCGCCGTGAGGTCGGCCCGATGCGTGCGCTCTGGAACCGCACGCAGATGGCGGTCGCGATCATCGCGAGCAGCGCGGTGTTCGGCTCCCTTGCGTCGATGGGCGACCGGTGGTTCCAGATCGCACCCGCCGCCGCGCTCGCGACCGTGTGCGCGTGGGTCACCAACGTCCTTCTGGTCGCGACCCACGGATCGATCACGTACCGCATGACGATCCCGAAGGTGCTCGCGAAGATGCACGGCACGAGGCCCTACGAGTTCGTGCTGTCGTACCTGGGCCTCGGGCTCTTCGGCGTTGCGATCGCCGCGCTCTACCGCGCCGACGGCCCCTGGTCGGTCGTGGTCTTCCTCGCGCCGCTCGTGTTCGCCCGGCAGATGTACTTCCGCAGCCGCGCGCTCGCGGATCGGCTCGCTGACCAGAACGAGCTCCTCGCCGAGCAGGCCGAACGGCTGGAGCGGCTGCTCGAGAAAGAGGTCGCGACGGTCGACGAGCTCCGCGAGCTGAACCGCATGAAAGGCGAGTTCGTCGCGGTCGTGTCCCACGAGCTCCGGACGCCGGTTACGGCGTTGATCGGGTATGCGAAGACGTTGCGGCAGACCGAGTTCGCCGAGGACCCCGGGATGCGCACGGAGTTCCTGGAGCGGATGGAGCGGCAGGGCGAGCGACTGCTCCGTCTCGTGGAGAACCTGCTCACGACGGCGAAGCTCGAGAGCGAGGAGCTCGCGATCTCCGTCGGCCGTGTGCTGTTCGAGGACCTCATCCGCGAGGTCGTCGAGGGGCTGGGCACCGAGAGCACCCGCGTCAAGGTCGCCGTGCCGAACGACCTCCCGGTCCTGCACACGGACCGAGAGCTTCTCGGCCGGATCGTCTCGAACCTGCTCGACAACGCGCTGAAGTATTCGCCGGACGGCACGCCCTGCGAACTGGGGGCGCGCGGCGAGGGGAGCGGGCTCGCGTTCTGGGTGCGCGACGAGGGCATCGGCATCGATCCCACGGAGCTCACCCGGATCTTCGACCGCTTCTATCAGGTCGATTCGTCCGCGACGCGCAAGTTCCGGGGCGCGGGGCTCGGACTGTCGATGGTGCGCGACCTCGTGGGAGCCCTCGGCGGCAGGATCGAGGTCGAGAGCGCGCCGGGCGCGGGGAGCTCGTTCACGGTCCACCTGCCGGACACGATCCCGACGCCGCCGCCGCCCGAGCTCAGCTAGTTGACGTCGCGCGCGCGGAACCAGAGTCCCGCTACGGCGAGCAGCGCCGCCGTGTAGCACGCGACCACGATCGCCGCCGTCGAGGGCGTCCGCAGCGTTTCGAAGAGCCGTGAGGACGTCCCGCTCACGAAGATCGCCATGTTCTCGCCGAGCAGCGCGGGCTGCCAGGCGGGCCGCAGGCCGCGGATGAGCTGCTCGACGACGCCGAAGTACGCGAAGCCGATACCGATGGCCGCGGCGGTGTTGCGCCCGATCATCCCGATCGCGAACCCGATCACCGAGGCGAAGGAGGCGGCGGCGCCGGCACGCAGCACGCCGCCCACGACGGTGGCCCAGAACCCGTCCGGAAGGCCCGCGGTGACACCGCGCGTGGCTGCAACGAACCAGAGCAAGCCGGCGAGGATCGCGAGCAGCACGATGCCGAGCACGAACGTCACGACCGCCGCGGCGATCGTCTTCGCGATCAGGACTCGATTCCGACGGGTCTCCCACGTGAGCAGCGTCGTCATCGTCCCCGCGTGCCACTCGGCGCCGACGAGCGACGCGCCCAACAGCATCGCGCCGAGGATCAGCAGGATGGATGCGCCCGAGATGATGTCGGGAAGGCCGAACAGGTGAAATTCGTTGTTCGGCAGGAAGCTCGAAAGGCGCACAGCGTCGTCGCAGAACTCCTTCATGGTCTCGCCCGGTGGGAGCTGGTCCTCGGGGAGATAGGCACCCGACAGACACTGCTCGAGATTGGCCTGGTAGTTCAGGCGAGCATCTGCGAGCTGCTCTTCTGTCGGACCATGCGAGTTCACCGCCGTGAGGATCGCGGCGACCGCGATCACGAGGAACGCGGCGATCGCGACCACGCGCACGAGCCGGCGCGACCACGCCCGGCGGAGTTCTGCGGCGAGCAGCGCCGTCATGGCGACGGTGCCTCGTCGCTCGTGAGCTCCAGGAAGACGCGCTCGAGGTCCTGCTCGTCGCGGCGGAGCTCGGACAGGTACAGGCCGCGGTCGGCGAGCGCGCGCGTGACGCGCGCCGCCTCCAACGGCGGCACCTCGACGCGCAGATGGTCCGTCTCGACCGTCGCCGCGAGGCCCGCCTCGGCGAGCGCGCGGAGTCCCGCTTGCAGGTCATCGAGCCGCGCGACGACGCCCGCGGAGCGCCCGCCCGAGAGCACATCGGCGACGGCGCCCGCCTTCACGCAGCGGCCGCGCGTGAGGATCGCGACGCGATCGGCAACGTGCTGCACCTCCGACAGGATGTGGCTGGATACGAAGACGGTGCGCCCTTCGGAGCCGAGCCGCTGCAGCAGCTCGCGAACCTCCACGATGCCGGCGGGGTCGAGACCGTTCGCCGGCTCGTCGAGGATGAGCAGGGCGGGATCCTTCAGCAATGCAGCGCCGATCCCGAGGCGCTGCTTCATCCCAAGCGAATAGGTCTTCACGGCGTCGTTCGCGCGTTCCGCGAGGCCGACGCGCTCCAGCATCGCGGTGACGGCCCGAGGCCCGATGCCCTGGAGCCGCCCGAGCAGCTCGAGGTTGCGGCGACCGGAGAACCGAGGGAACAGCGCCGGCGCCTCCACGATCGAGCCGACCCGCGCGATGGTGGTGGGAAGCCCGCCGGGGACCTCGGCGCCGAGCAACCGGAGCCGGCCCGCCGTCGGCCGCACGAGGCCGAGCAGGCATCGGATCGTGGTCGTCTTCCCCGCGCCGTTTGGCCCGAGGAATCCGTACACGCCGCCCTCGGGAACCTCCAGGTCGAGCCCGTCCACCGCGACGGTGCGGCCGCCGCGCAGGCGACGATATTCCTTCCGGAGTCCCTCGACCTCGATGACGGGCACGCGGCGACCTTACCCGGATCGCCGCGCGGCGGAGCGAGCGCTACGCGGCGCCGATCCAGGCGATCGCGTCGCCTCCGACCGAGATCCGACCGAGATCGACGCCGCTCGCGGCGTCGAGCACGGTGACACCGGACGCGGACGAGGCGTACAGCCGCCCACCGTCCGGGCTCAGCCCGAGGTCCGTGAGGCCGCCCTGCACCGTCCACGTCGCGCGCACCACGATCGTCGATGTGTCGATCGCGACCACCGTCGAGCCCGAGCCGACGAAGAGCGTCAAGCCGTCGGCGGAGACGGCGGCGGCGGTCGTTCCGCCGTTCAACATCGAGAGGTCGAGCACCGAGTTCTCGACCCGGTCGCGGTTGGGCCTGATCGAGGTCACGTCGCCGTGCAGCGAGTCGATCGCGTACACGGTCCTCCCGCTGGACGACACGGCGATCGCTGCGCGCTCGGGTGGGACCGATCCGAAGTCCGCCGGCAGCTCGATGCAGTGCGCGAGACCGTTCAGGTTCAGGCTGTGGACGAACGCGACCTCGTCCGGCTCCTCGGTCACGGCGCCGTTCTCGAGCAGATAGTCCGGTGGCTGGTTCACGTACAGCGTGTAGAGCGCCGATCCGTCCGGCGACCGCACCTGTTGCAGCCGCGTCGCCGTCATGTTCTCGACCGGCGCCTTGTTGGGGCCGAACACGTCCCACACGCGGTCGCGCTCGAGGTACAGCGCCGTCACGCGATAGGACGTCGGGGCCGTCGGGGGATTGAACGAGAGCATGAAGAGGTTCTCGCCGTCGGGAGAGAAGGCCTCGGGGACGTAGTTGCCCTTGAGGTCGAACGTCTCGTGGTCGCCCGTGCGCACGTCGACCACCATGAGGTCCGTCGCACGGCGAGGCGGCGGCGCCCACGCGAGCGATGCACCGGTGAGCGGCTCCATGAGCGCCACCTGATCGCCGCTCTCCGACACGGCCCAGATCGACAGGTCACCGGAGAGCACCGTCCGGTCGATCGTCTCACCGGTCAGCGGATCGAGACGGCGGAGCGTCGTCTGTCCACCGTCCGAGCTCGTCGCGAAGAGATTCGACCAGTCCGGCGACGGGACGGCCGAGGGGACGTCGAACAGCACCGACCCGGTGGCGGCGTCCACCCTCGCGAGCGCGCCGCCCGCATCGAGCACGAGCGCGTCGCCGGCGGCCGTGGGTACCCCCGTCGGTGCCTGCCGCACGTCCGCGCCCTGCGTGCACCCCACGAGAGCCAGCAAGATCGCGAACCACCCGACGACCGCCCGTCCACGCATGCGAATCACCCTCCCGACCTGGGATCGAACCTCTGCGAGTGGCTACTCCCGGGAGGGCCGGAAGGTTCCCTGCGCGCCGGTGTTGCCTGGACCTCGAACGGCGCGAGGCGTCATGATCGGGCTTCGAACGATCAGCGGAGGGCCGGGGCCATGACACACGTTCGGCGCAACGTCGCACTGCTCGCGATCGTGGGACTCCTCGTCGGCCTTCCGACCGGCCTGGCGGGAGCGCAGTCCGCAAGCCCCTCGAACGACCCGATCACGTTCACGATCGGGACCACCTCCGACATTCGCACCGTGAACCCGTTCCGCACCGTGAACGTCATCGAGGGATGGGTCACCGCCTCGATGTACGACAGCCTCATCGAGAACGACCAGGAGACGCTCGAGCCCGCGCCCGGACTCGCCGAGTCGTGGGAGCAGAGCGACGACCTCCTTACCTGGACCTTCCACCTTCGGCCCGGCCTGATGTGGAGTGACGGCGTCCCGCTCACCGCGCACGACTTCGTGTGGTTCGCGAACTTCGTGGTCGACCACGACATCGGCCAGTTCATCGACGGGTTCCCGTATACGGACAGCATCACGGCCTCCGACGACCTCACGATCGAGTGGCGTACGACGCGGCCGACGTTCCAGCCGGGTCTGCCGGGGGGCTTCGTCCTTCCCGAGCACGTGTGGAGCACGATGTCGCTGAAGGAGGTCCGTCACTACGACAACTTCCCGAACCCGGTCGTATCCGGCGCGTTCACCTTGAGCGAGTGGGAACCCGGCCAGTTCTGGAAGGTCACCGCGAATCCGAACTACTACGGCGCCAAGCCGAACGTCGACGAGTTCGTCTGGCGGGTCTTCAACACCGACGAGGCCGTCGTGCAGGCGCTCCGCCGCGGCAGCGTCGACTACGCCGAGTACATCCCGGCCGCGCTGTTCAACAACCTGGAGAACGCGCCGAACGTGACGACCCATGTGGGCGGGGCCGGCCAGTTCACGAACCTCAACTTCAACCTCGACCAGACCGACCGGAGCGAGGGCCATCCGGCGCTCCTGGACGTGTCCGTACGGCAGGCGATCGCCCACGCGATCGACCGGCAGTCGTTGATCGACAAGATCCTGTTCGGCTACGCGGACCCGGGGACGACGGTCATGATGCCGGCGTTTCCGTACTGGCACTACGAGCCCACCCAAGACGAGCTCATGAACTTCGACCTCGACGAGGCGAACCGGCTGCTCGACGATGCCGGGTACGTGGACACGGACCAGGACGGCGTTCGCGAGATGCCGGGCGGCGGTCAGGCGCTCGAGCTCAGGCTGATGACCGTCGCGAACGACTCCATCGCCTCGAAGGCGACCCCGTTCATCCAGGGATGGCTCCGGCAGATCGGGATCAAGGCGGACGCGGATCCCGTGAACAACGACACGTTGCTCGACCGCTACTACGACCTGGACTTCGACATGTACATCTACGGGTGGGCGGCGAGCCCGGACCCCGACTTTCTGCTGTCGACGTTCACCACCGACCAGTGCCTGATCTACAGCGACTCGTGCTGGTCGGACCCGCACTACGACGAGCTGTATCTCGAGCAGCAAAAGGAGACGGACCTCGAGGCGCGCCGCGAGATCGTGTTCGAGATGCAGCGCTACATCTACGAGCAAGTTCCCGAGATGGTGCTGTGGTACGACCGCGACCTCGAGGCGTACCGGAGCGACCGGTGGACGGGCTTCGTCGAGTCCCCGTCGCCCGGCGGCTACCTGCTCGACCAGTACACGATGTACTCGATGTCGAGCGTGCGCCCGATCTCCGCGACGGTGGGGACCGCGGCCGAGGCCGAGGGCGGCATCCCCGGCATGGTGTGGGCGGCGATCGTCGGCGTGGTCCTGCTCGTGCTGATCGGCGGCACGGTGCTCCGGCGGCGTCGGGATGAGGGCGCGTGAAGGAGCGGGTCCGGACGCGATCACTGACGTCGTGAGGAGCTGAGATGGGGAGCCGGCGCTACCTCGTCCGCAAGCTCGGGCAGGCCCTCACGACGATGTTCTTCGTGGTCGTCTTCAACTTCTTCCTGTTCCGCATCATGCCTGCGGACCCGATCAAGCTGCTCACGAAGACGCAGGGGCTGCGGCTCTCCGAGAGCGACCGGGCCGCGATGATCGCCGACCTCGGCCTGGACAAGCCGCTCCCGCAGCAGTTCTTCGGCTACGTGAACGACTTGGTCCACGGGAGGTTCGGCGAGACGTTCATCTACCCCGGCCAGTCGGTGAGCAGCGTCTTCCTTCGGTTCCTTTGGCCGACCCTGCTGCTGGTCGGGCTCGCGACGCTGCTGATGACCGTGATCGGCCTCTACATGGGGATCAAGGGTGGCTGGAACCGCGGTAGCAAGGGCGACGTGGCGTCGATGGGCTTCTCGCTCGTCCTGTACTCGATGCCGGAGTGGTGGCTCGGCCTGATGTTGCTGGTGTTGTTCGCCACGATCCTCGGCTGGTTCCCCCAGGGCGGCTTCAAATCGACGACCGAGCTCACCGGCATGACGCACGTCGTGGACGTGCTCAACCACATGTTCTTACCGATGCTCACGCTCACGCTCGCGTACCTCGGCGAGTACTACATCGTGATGCGCTCCTCGCTGCTCGAGGTGCTGGGCGAGGACTACATCACCACGATCCGCGCGAAGGGCGTTCGCGAGAAGGACGTGCTGTGGCGCCACGCGGTGCGGAACGCACTGCTGCCGACCGTGGCGCTCGTCGCGCTGGGCTTCGGCTTCGTGATCGGCGGCGCGGTCACGGTGGAGCTGGTGTTCTCGTATCCCGGCCTCGGACTGCTGACGTTCGAGGCGCTCAACTCGCAGGACTTCGCGCTCCTGCAGGGCATGTTCATCTTCTTCAGCCTCGCCGTCGTGGTCGCGAACCTCATCGCCGACCTCACGTACGGCTGGCTCGACCCGAGAGTGCGGAGCGCCTGATGGCCGACACCAGGATCGAGACGCCCGAGGCCCAGCCGGCCCCGCAGCCCGCTCGGCCGAGGCGCACGCCCCGGCAGATCAAGGCCGCCCGGCGCCGCGCGACCGCGCGGCGCC
>DATBIS010000097.1:0-11933 GCA_036556805.1 Actinomycetota bacterium
CGAGCTTCTCCAGGCGGATGCGCGTGATCTGACGCTGCTGCTCGGCGGCCTCGGCGAGCTCGGCCTCGGGATCGTTCGCGAGCCGCCGGCGGAGCTCCTCGAGCATCTCGGCCGAGGACCGTCCCGTCGCGTTGATCAGGAACACGTGTCCGAACCGCTCTTCGTACTCGACATTGCCGGCTTCAAGAGCCCGCAGGGTGACGTCGTCGGCGGACGCGACGTCGCCCTGCTCGGCCTGCGACCAGGGGGAGCCGCGCAGGTTGCCGATCCGGGGGTGCGCGTCGAACGCCGCGCGACGCTCCTCGGGAGCGAGCTTCGCCCACACGGCGTCCGCCGCCTCGAGCAACGCGGTGAAGTCCGCGAACGGCCGGACGTCGGCGAGCCCGCGCGCCCACGCGGGCGAGGCGCAACAAGCCATGACCTCATCGACGAACGCCGTCGTCGCGAGCGCGTTCAGGTAGCGGACGCCGAACCCGCGCCATCCCTCGTCGGTGACCCGGCCGAGCACGCGCAGGCGCGCGACGCCGCCGTCGGGGTTGATGTTCAACCGAACCTCGGCGGCCGTCGCCGGGTCGACCGGGAACGAGAACCGCCCGTGCGGGCCGAGCGCGCGTGCGGGGAGCGCCTCGACCCACTCGCCGTCCGAGCCCGGGCGAACGTCGAGCGAGCAGGTGTCCGGATAGTTGCCCTTGAAGTTCGTCGTGTCCACGTCGACGCGCTCGACGTCGGCCTCGGCCGCGAGGGCGATCGCGACCCAGTCGTGGCCCGGGCCGCGGCGCCGCCGCGTCTCCCAGCCGTCGTGCATGCCGTCGGAGTCGCCCGGCGCGATGAGGTTGTGCGGGGACGAGAAGAACCGGTCGCTCGCGTCGAGCACGAGACCCCCCGCGAGCGTCGCCGCGAGATCCCCGCGCCCGCCTGCGTCGACGACCCGACGCAGATCGGGGAGGGGTTCGCCGTGCACGCGGAGCCGCGCGACGCCGCCGTCCGGGAAGATGTTGAGCCGAACGTGCGTCACGCGGAGCGGCGAGTCGACGGCGAACGCGTTCCGCGCGTCGCCCTCGAGCGGCTGCTCCGGCAACAGCTCGAACCAGTCGGCGACCGCGAGGTCCTCGCTCGCCGTTGCCTCGAGGGAGCACCGATCCGGGTAGTTGCCGCGGAAGAAGCTCGTGTCGACGACCACGCCCCGCACGATGCCCGGGACGCCGAGTCGCACGACGGCCCAGTCGTGCCCCGGCGTGCGGCGCCGGCGCGTCTCCCATCCGTCCATCTCCTTGCCCCGGTCGGTGTAGCGGTCGGGGTCGAAGACCGGCGGCTCGGGCTTCAGCAGGCTCTCCTTCGGCGCGAAGAACTCGTCGTTCGCGTCGAGCACCATGCCGCCGAGCCGGCGCGCGGCGAGGTTGGGGAGGGCCTCGAAGTCGTTCGCGTGCTCGTTCATGCCGAATCCCTCGTCAACAGGATCCCCGCGGGTGGTTCGCGGAGCGTTCCGTTCGCGTAGATCTCCTGCCCGCGAAGGTACGTCGCCGCCACGCGCCCGTCGAGCGGGCGCCACGCGTAGGGCGTGACCGCGGAACGATGGTGGAGCTCGCCCGGGTCGCAGAGGCCGCTCGCCTCCGGGTCGAAGAGTACGAGGTCGGCGTCCCGGCCCTCGGCGATCGCGCCCTTGCGTTCGAGGCCGGCGAGCGCGGCGGGCCCCGCGCTCATCCAGCGCGCGACGTCCTCGATCGAGCACCCTCGCGCCCGCGCGCCCGTCCACACGGCGCGCAGCCCGAGCTGCAGCGACGCGATGCCGCCCCAGGCGTCGAAGAACGACCCTCCCTTCAGGTCCGGCGGGCACGGCGAATGGTCGGAGACCACCGCACGGATCGTGCCGTCGAGCAGCCCGTCCCAAAGGCGCTCTCGGTTCACCGAGTCCCGGACCGGCGGCGCGCACTTGTGGTCGGTGCGGCCGGCCTCGATCTCCTCCGCGGCGAACGTGAGGTAGTGCGGGCACGTCTCGACCGAGACCCGAGGCGCGTCGCGAAGCAGCGGCAGCGCAGTCGCGGCCGAAAGGTGCAGGACGTGGGCCCGGCACCCGGTTTCTGCGGCCGCCTGGACGACCGCCGCGATCGCGTCCTTCTCGGCCTCCGCGGGACGCGACGCGAGGTAGGTCGAATACGCGAACGGATCCGCGTTCGCCAGCCGCTCCCTTGCTTCGTCGATGGGACCCGGAAGCTCCGCGTGCACGATGAGCAAACCGTCGAACGCCGCGATCTCCTCCATCGCCGAGCGAAGCTGCGCGAGATCGAGCGAGGGGAACTCGTCCACGCCCGAGGGGCAGAGGAAGGCCTTGAAGCCGAACACGCCCTCGGCGTGCAGCCCCGCGAGCAGCCCGAGGTACATGGGGATCGCCCCGCCCCAGAACCCGACGTCGACCCGGCAGGCGCCCTCGGCGGCCTCGCGCTTCTGCCGCAGCGCGTCCGGCGTCGTGGTCGGCGGGATGCTGTTCAAGGGCATGTCGAGGATCGTCGTGACGCCGCCGGCCGCGGCCGCGCGGGTGGCCGGGGCGAACCCCTCCCACTGCGTTCGTCCGGGCTCGTTCACGTGCACGTGCGTGTCGACGAGACCCGGAAGGACCACGAGGCCCCCGGCTTCGACGACCTCGCGGCCGGCCGGGACGTCGTCGTAGGGCGCCACGCGCTCGATCCGGCCGTCGGCGACGTGGATGCTGGCCTCACGCATGCCCTCGGGCGTGACCACCCGGCGGCCGCGGAGAAGCAGGTCGGCTCCGTGCACGGGCGACATCGTGGCACTGCCGGGAGGCCCTACGCTACCCGCGATGAGAACCGTGCTGCGGGGGGCGCGATGGCCGGGCGACGTCGCCGTGCGCGACGGCCTGATCGAGGCGGTGGGCACCGTGCCCGAAGAGCCCGGCGACCGGGTCGTCCACTGCGACGGGGACTTCGTGACCGCGGGGCTCGTGAACACCCACCACCACCTGTATCAGTGGATGACGCGCGGCCGGTGCGTGGGCTGCGATCTCTTCGGCTGGCTCGTGCACCTGTATCCCGTGTGGGGTCGGCTCGACGTCGAGGACGTCCGCGCGGCCGCGCTCGTCGGTCTCGCGGAGCTCGCGCTGACCGGCTGCACGACCGCCGCCGACCACCACTACCTGGTCCCGCGCGGCGACGACTCGGTCTTCGACGCGCTCGCCGACGCCGCGACCACGATCGGCATCCGCCTTCACCTCGCGCGCGGCTCGATGGACCTCGGCGAGTCGCACGGCGGGCTTCCTCCCGATCACGTCGTCGAGGACCTCGATGCGATCCTCGCCTCGACCGAGTCGGTGATCGCGCGGCATCACGACGGCGATCGGATCGTCGTGACGGTCGCGCCGTGCAGCCCGTTCAGTGTGACGCCCGAGCTCATGACGGAGTCCGCCGCGCTCGCTCGCAAACACGGGCTCAGGCTGCACACCCATCTGGCGGAGACGATCGACGAGGAGCAGAACGCGCTCGCGCGGTTCGGCAAGCGGCCGGTCGACCTGCTCGCCGACCTCGGGTGGATCGCCGACGACGTCTGGGTCGCGCACGGCGTCCACTTCGACGACGCGGAGGTCGCGAGGCTCGGCGCCGCGGGGGTCGGCGTCGCGCACTGCCCTTCGAGCAACGCGCGGCTCGGTGCCGGGATGTGTCGCGTCGTGGACCTCGAGGCCGCCGGCGTGCCCGTGGGCCTCGGCGTCGACGGCGTCGCGTCGAACGAGGTCGGCGGCCTCCAGCCGGAGCTCCGTCAGGCCCTGTACACGGCCCGTCAGCGCGCCGGCCGCGCCGACGTGTTCATGCCCGCCGACGCCCTGCGGCTCGCGACCGAAGGTGGGGCACGATGCCTCGGCCGCGACGACATCGGGCGTCTCGAGCCCGGCTACCGCGGCGACCTCGTCGTGTGGCCCGGCGACGATCTCGCCGACGTCCCCGAGCCGCTCGACGGCTTCGTGCTGGGACCGGACCGTCGCGCGCGCCACGTCTTCGTCGGAGGAGAAGCGGTGATCATCGACGGCGAGCTGCTGGGCGCCGACCTCGCGACGCTTCGAGCGGATCTCGCGAAGCGCGCGCGGCGCCTCTGGCCGTAGCGGCCGTCCTCAGAACGACATCGCGACGGTCGGCCGTACCATTCGGATCAGCGGTTGGCTCGCTCCGAATTCGGGTACTCACCGGTCGTGAAGAACGTGCCGCCGTCACCGACGACGCGGGGGATGTGGAGCGAAGCCCTGTGGGGTCTCGGGTTCCTGAGCGTGATGGTGCTGGTGGTCTTGCTCGGCTCGCGGTTCGTGTGAACCCGTCGAGCGGCCCACCGAAGACGATCAGGTCGCGAAACAGGCCGAGGACTGATAGATCTCGGTGATCGTGCTCGTCATCTCCGGGCTGAAGGTGCCGGTCTCCGCGTACCTCTGCGCCTCCGCGAGGAACTCGTCGTGCGAGAGGTTCTTCTCGATCTCCTCGAAGAAACAGGTGCACACCGCGCCGCCGCCACAACCGCTCACGAACTGCTCCCGTTCGAACGCGGTGTAGCCGTACGCGTCGGTCGGCGCGTGCTTCTCGGTCGCCTTCTCGACCGCACCGACGACGACGAGCACCGCGAGGACCGCGGCGGGCAGGACCGCAAGCACGTTCATCGCCTCGTGGCCGGGCTGCCAGCCGTTGCGGGACAGACGGATGCCGCCGACGAGCGTCCCGACGGCGAGGGCGAGGATCACCACGACCGCGCCGGTCGAATAGGTGGGGTCGTCCTTGGTGAAGGCCCCCAGGCTGCCGATCGTGGTGAGGCCGCCGAAGCCGATCATCGCGCCGGTGAGGAACTTGAAGCCCTTGCTGCGCGGGCGTTCCGTTGCCGGCGGGGTTGCGACGGGAGGCCAGCCGGCGTCGACCGGTGGCGGAGGAAGGCTGCCGCCGGGCGAGGATCCGGGGCCCGCGGCCCAGGTGTCGTTGCTCATGCGGGCCGTATCGGCCCCTTGACCAGGGCACTTGAGGTCGAGCGAGGCGGTCCGAGCAAGCAGCTGGTCCTCGCGATCCGGCTCGGATCCCCGAGCAGGAGCTGCTCCGGGCCCGGCTTGCGGTGGGGCCCGGAGCGCTCCGTCGGTTCGCGGTATGGACTAGGCCAGACCGGGCGGGACTGACGAACCTTCCCCTTGATGACCTCGGCACGCCCCGCCAGCCAAGGTGTTGCCCGGACGGCCTACCCCGCGCGCGCGGGCTCAAACGCCGTGTGCGTGTTAGGGCTCCGACGTGGTTTTTCCGCCGGAGTGCATCCCCTCCACGTCCGATTGCATCCCCTTCTCGGAGCCGGTATCCGGGCCGGTCTCGTGGGCCCGTTGCATGTGGCCCTCGAGCTGTTGCTGGGTTTCGAACTGGGCTCCGCACTCCCCACACTTGATTTCCATCGCGGCCCCCTTAGCGGTGTGTTCCGCTGCGAGATGCCCGTCCCGAACCGTCGCCAAACCAGCCGGTGGCGGTTCATCCGATGCCGTCGCGGGTATAGGGCGCTCCACCGAAGGGAGTGGGATGGCTCGATTCTCGTTCCGCCCGGCGCTCACGCTGAGGGGTCGCACGTTCTTCGGACTTCGCGGGTTCGCGGGAAAGCCGTTTCATCCTCCGCTCACGGACGTGCCAATCGGCGCCTATCTGCTGGCGGCGGCCTTCGATCTGATCTCGTGGATCTCGCACGATCAGTCGTGGGCTCGCGACTTCTTCCGGGCCGGCACCTTCGTGATCATCGGGGGCGCGCTCGTGTCCTTGGCGACCGCACTCACCGGCTACATGGACTGGCGCAAGAGCGTCCCGAAGGGGACTCAGGCTCGTCGAACGGTGAACGCCCACGCGATCACGATGCTCACCGTGACGGCGCTGGTGCTGATCGACATCGCCCTTCGACTCGCTGAGAACGACGAAGCCTCGACGCCCGTCGGCATCGCCATCCTCAGCATCCTGGCGGCCCTGCTCGTCGTCGTGGGTGCCACGATCGGAGGCACGCTCGTCTACGACTACGGATTCAACGTCACCTCGGCCGGCGACAGCCCCGTCTGGCACCGATCCGACCATGACTTGATGCCCGGCGAGAAGCCCTCGAGCGACGCTGCATCGTGAAGACCCAGGAACGACGAGCGGAGCGGGTGACGGGAATCGAACCCGCACCACCAGCTTGGAAGGCTGGGGCTCTACCATTGAGCTACACCCGCGAGGCCACCAGGATAGCGTCCTCGTAGACTCGAGCCGATGGAAGTTGAGTTCCGGCTCGTCGATGTCTTCACCGAAGTGCCCTTCGCCGGCAATCAGCTGTGCGTGGTCCCCGACCCTCCGGCCGAGCTGAGCTCCGAGCTCATGCAGACGCTCGCGAAGGAGATCGGCTTCAGCGAGACGACGTTCGTCACGGACCTCGGGTCGGACGGGTATCGCGTTCGCATCTTCACGCCGGGGGAGGAGCTTCCGTTCGCCGGGCACCCGACGCTCGGCACCGCGTTCACGCTCGCGACCGAGGGCCGGATCAGGACGCCGTGCATCCAGACGACCGTCGGGGGAGAAGTGCCGGTCGACGTCGATTCCGAGAAGGGGTTCGCCTGGATGACGCAGTTCCCGCCCGAGCTCCGCGACGAGTTCGAGGATCGCGAGCTCATGGCGAGCGCCTGCGGCTTGCAGGTCGACGACCTGCACCCGGAGCTGCCGGCGCAGGTCGTGTGGACGGGACTCGACTGGCTCATGGTGCCGATCCGCGACGAGGCGACGCTGCGCCGCGCGCAGCGGAACGAGTCGGCGCTCCCCGAGCTGGCCGGGAAGGCGAGTGCAGCGGGCCCGTACCTCTTCGCGATCCGTGGAGACGGCGACGTCATGGCGAGGATGTTCGACCCGTACTTCGGCATCGGCGAGGACCCGGCGACGGGCTCGGCGGCGGGACCGCTGGGCGCGTACCTCGCCGCACGAGGTCTCGCGGGCATGCCGGGGCGCGTGGTCGTGGCGCAGGGCGAGATGGTCGGCCGGCCGAGCTTCCTGCACGTGGACGTGCAGGGCGAGGGCGACCGGATGGTCGTCCGTGTCGGCGGCGGCGTGCGGACGACCGGCGACGGCGTCTTCCGCGTCTGACGTCAGTTCGGGACGCAGGTGAGCTGCGGGAGCGCCGGCGAGGCCTCGATCGACGGCGCGAGCTTGATCAGCAACGTGATCGAGCCGCCGGGTGCGATCGCGCCCGCGCTCACGTAGCGCGTCGTGCCGTTGAAGAACTGGGCAGGCGGGCCACCGACGTCCGTGAGCGTGCAGTCGACGCCGGTGGGGGCCTCGCCGGTGTTCGTGATCGGGGCGCCGTAGCAGCGCTCCTCCTCGGTCGCCGGGCACGAGGTGGTCGTCGAGAAGCGGCCGACGGCGAGGCTCGCCGTCGTCACCCCTTCGGTCGTGTGCAGCGCGAGGAACAGCGTCACGGGGATCAGGGCGAGGCACAGGCCCAGCACGACGATCGGCAGGTTGCGAAGCGACTCGCCCCGGCGAGGGTTGTCCACGACCGATACGTACCCGGTCGGGCCTCGCGGGCGCAAGAGGCATTCGGTCGTTTCCCGGAAGGCACCTACAATCGGCACGAAAACGGGGCGTAGCGCAGCCTGGCAGCGCACGGCGTTTGGGACGCCGAGGTCGCGGGTTCGAATCCCGCCGCCCCGACGATCGGCGGTTGACCGCGCGAGCACGCTCGTTCGAAACTCTTGGGTCCAAGGCGAGGGAGGCTCGGATGCCCGCACGCAGGACCGTGGTGACCGCGACGTTCGCGATCGTGCTCTCGATCGTGCCGTCGATCGGCGTGGTGGCCGGCGGCGCGTGCGATCCGATCGACACGGCCCCGGTCTTCGCGGGCGACGTGCCGACGGCGAACGACGTGCTCGGGTTCGACCTCGGCTCGCAGGAGGTCACCACCGACGAGGCCTGGACCTACCTCGACGCGGTCGACGCGGCGAGCGATCGCGTCGTCGGCGACACGTACGCGACCTCGGTGGACGGCCGGCCGCTTCGCTACGCGGTGGTCGGGAGGCCGGCGAACGTCACGCCGGGCGGGCTCGACGACATCCGGCAGGCGGTGCTCACGATCCGCGATCCGTCGACGCCCGACGACGAGGTTGCGACGCTCGCCGCGACGACGCCGGCGATCCTGTACATCGGAGGCAACGTGCACGGCAGCGAGGAGTCGGGTACGGACGCGGCGCTGCAGGTGCTCTACGAGCTCGCGGATCGCACCGACTGCGCCGCGCAGCAGATCCTCGACCACGCGGTCGTGTTCGTGCTGCCGATCATGAACCCGGACGGCCGGGAGGACGACACGCGCCGCAACGCCTACGGCGTCGACATGAACCGCGACGGGCTCATGCGCAGCCAACCCGAGATCGACGGCAGGACCGAGCTTCTTCGGCAGTTCCCGCCGCAGCTCTTCGTCGACGCGCACGAGTTCGGCTACACCCGCTCGTTCTTCCCTCCGAACTCGGATCCGATCTACCACGAGGACTCGTCCCAGGTGTTCGACCAGGTCAGCAACACGTACGGCACCGTGCTCGCGGATCTGTTCGAGGAGCGTGACTGGGGCTACTTCAACGGCGGCGGCTACGACTACTTCGCACCGATCTACGGCGACACGGTGCCGGCGTTCGGCTTCGAGGCGGCGGGCATCACGCTCGAGCAGAACAACGGGGCGCCGATCGACGTCCGCGTGGAGAAGTACCACGACGAGTTCTGGGTGCTGCTCTCGGCGGGCGCGCTCGACGCGGAGGGCATCCTCACCGCGCAGCACGAGGCCTACGTGGAGGCCGTCGCGGAGGGCGAGGCCGGCACGCTGGAGCCCAACGGCGTCTACTACGACGACCGCCCGCTCCTGCAAGAGGTCCCCAATGAGCGCATCCGAAGCTACTTCTTCTGGGGGGCCGACGACCAGGACCGCGAGGTCCAGATGCTCGTGCGGATGCTGCAGCGGATGGACGTGCAGGTGTACCGGCTGAACGCGCACGTCGACGTCGAGAAGTTCCGCAGCTACACGGACGTCGTCGGTCCGAAGACGATTCCGAAGCGCGCGTACTGGGTGCCGATGGCGCAGCCGCAGAAGCACTGGATCCAGGTGGCCCTGAACCGCGACACGTACGTGCCCGTGAAGCAGACGTACGACGTGACCGGCTGGAGCCTGCCGCTCCTCATGAACCTGCGGGGCGGCTCGACCGGCAACGTCCTTTCGCCCGACGCAACGCTCGCCGACCCGGCCGACGTGCCGCCGGCGTTCGACCCGCCCGCCGACCCGCCCACGGTCGGCATCCTCAAGCTCTCGCACGGCGTGTACATGTTCGAGGCGGTGCGCCAGCTGGAGTACCTGTTCGACAACGCGTTCCTGCAGCCCTACACGGAGGTGCGCTCCGAGGACGTCGCGGACGGCGCGCTGCACGGGCTCGACGTGCTCGTGGTCCCGGGTAGCGGCATCAAGGCGGGGCTGGAACGCCTGGGCCCCAGGGGGATCACGAAGCTGAAGGCCTGGGTGCGCAACGGCGGCCGGTTCGTCGGCTACCGGTACGGCGGCGGGCTGCTCGCGGACCGGATCGGCATGATGGACACGACGATCGTGAACTCGCCCACGTACGGCGAGGGGCTGCTGGTGAAGATCCGGGTCGACCCGACGAGCCACCTGTTCGACGGCATGGGGTCGAAGGTGTGGGTGCTGTTCGACAACGACGACATCGTGCGGCACGCGCCCACCGGTGCCGAGGTCGCGTGGTACACGAAGCCGGTCGTGACGTCGGGGCTCATGACCGACTACGACCGCGCGATCGTGGAGGGCACGCCGGCGATCCTCGACGACTCCTACGGCGAGGGCCGGGTCATCGTGTTCCCGTTCGATCCCAACTACCGGCTGTACACGATCGCGATGGAACGCGTGATCTGGAACGCGATCTTCGGCCCGTAGTCGGGCTCAGACCAGCCGGCGGTCGGTGGCCCAGCGCGTGAGCTCGTGGCGGTTCGTGAGCTGAAGCTTGCGAAGCACGGCCGACACGTGCGTCTCGACGGTCTTCACCGAGATGTGCAGCTCGCGCGCGGCCTCGCGATACGTGTAGCCGCGCGCGATGTACCGCAGCACGTCGCGCTCGCGCGCGGTGAGCTGGTCGACCTCGGGGTCGATCGGCGGCGCCTCGCCGGTGAAGGCGTCGAGCACGAAGCCGGCGAGCCTCGGCGAGAAGACCGCGTCGCCGCCGTGCACGCTCCGGATCGCGGCCGCGAGCTCCTCGGGCGTGATCGTTTTCGTGACGTAGCCGCGAGCACCGGCGCGGATCGTCGCGATCACGTCCTCGGCGGCGTCCGAGACCGACAGCGCGAGGAAGCGCGTGTCGGGCAGGTCGCGGCCGGCCGCCTCGATCACGCTCGCGCCGGTGCCGTCGGGGAGGTGTACGTCGAGGAGCACGACGTCGGGCTTCGTCTCGCGGATGCCGCGGATCGCCGAGGCCGCGTCGGCGGCCTCGCCCACGATCTCGACCTCGTTCGTGAGCTCCGAGCGGACGCCGGAGAGAAAAAGGGAGTGATCGTCGACGAGGAAGACGCGCGTGCGCTCGGTCACGCGGCGCCCCGGGTGACCTGCAGGCGAACCTCGGTGCCCTGCCCGGGGGACGTGACGACCTTCGCGGAGCCGCCGAACCGCGCCATGCGCCCCTCGATCGAGTCGGCGATCCCGCGACGGTCCGTCGGTACCTCGTCGGCGTCGAACCCCGAGCCCTGATCCCGGACGAACGCGGTGACCTCGTCGCCCTGCGTCTCGACGAACACGCTCACGCGACGCGCTCCCGAATGTTGCGCCGCGTTGATCATCGCCTCTCGCGCGGCGAGCACGAGCCCCCAGACCGGCTCCTCCAGCCGGCAGTCCCCGGCGGTGACCACGTCGATCGCGACGCGGTGCGTGCGCTCGACGGCCGCCGCCGCGTCGTTCATCGCGGTCGAGAGCAGCGTGTGGTCGGCGGCCCGCGAGCCGCCGTACAGCCAGGCGCGCAGCTCGCGCTCCTGCGCGCGCGCGAGCGTCGCCATCTCGCGGGGCTCGGCGCTCCGCTGGATCAGCGCGAGCGTCTGGAGCACCGAGTCGTGCAGGTGTGCGGCGACCTCCGCGCGCTCCTGCGATCGGATCCGCTGGCGCCGCTCCTCGGCGAGCTGACGTCCGAGGCGCCAGAACCACGGGCCGACGATCACGGCGGCGCCGACGACGGTGGCCGTGACGGCGAGCGGTGCGTTGCCGAACGGCGCGCCCGAGTCGTTCGCACGCACGTACTGCCAGAGTCCCGCCGCCATCAGGGCGGCGCCCACCACCAGGCGGACCCGGGGGCCGCTGCCGGTGACCCTGGTCTGCGACGACTCGGGGAGCCGCCGTACGAGACGGGACCACCGCGCGCGGTCGGCCTCGTCGCCGCGCGTCCAGATCACCGCGGATCCGATCGACGCGAGCACGACCGGCCACACGAGCTGGTCGCCGAACCACAGCCCCATCTCGCGCAGCAGGATCAGCGTCCCCAGCACGATCAGGCCGAACGCGAGCGCCTGACGGGCGCTCGTGCGCGGCCGGGCGGCCGCGACCCCGGGATCCGGCTCGATGGAGACGAGGTAGGCGGCGAGGTAGAGCACCACGCCGATGCCGGCCGCGAGCGAGAGCGCCACGAAGGCGAGGCGCACGACGGTGGGGTCGACGCCGATGCGCTCGGCGATCCCGCCGGCGACGCCGGTGGCGACGCGGTCGCGCGCGCTGCGCGTGAGCCGCCCCGCGCGGCGGCTCGCCGGCTCGGGCGGTCGATCGATCTCGGCGCGTGCGTCCACGGGGCCTCCGGCCTCGATGTTCTCACGAGCCGTGCACGGCCCGCCTCGGGAACCTCCCCGGAGATCGCGCGAGCGTGATCGGGGACGAATCAGGGTCGTTCCCCGATG
>DATBIS010000098.1:0-4052 GCA_036556805.1 Actinomycetota bacterium
CTCGCGCGAGCGAGCGCTCGAGGGGCGAGTTCAGCGAGGTGCTGAGGAGGCGAGCGATCTGCTCGCGGTCTTCCTCCTGTGGGATGCGAACGTCGTGGGCCAAGCGTCCTGTCTTTCGGTCTGGTCCTCGATCGACCGAAACCTTCTCACACGGACCCCTGACAACTTCTTGTCGCGTGATCAAGCGACAACTCCTTATCGTGACGCTGCGCGAGAGGCCAACGGGGGGCCCGGGGCTTGCCGCCCCATTTCCCGCCGAGCCTCGACAACCTGTTGTCGCTCGGCGAACGACAACGTGTTGTCGTGGGGCTGCGGGAGAACCCGAGGGGGACGTTTTCCTCCGGGCCTCGGTCCTCGGGCTGGGCACAAGACATGAAAGACAAGACGTGAAAGACAAGACATGAAAGACAAGACAGGGCCGAGAAGGAGAGAGAGAGAGAAGAACGACAAGACGAGGAAGTCGGGCTTGTCTACCACGCGGTAGATAACCGATAATCTGCCACGTGGTAGAGAACGACAAAAGCGCCACGCAACCCGATGACGGGTCGCTTGGGCCCTCTGGGATCGTCCAGGCCCTTGCTGGGAAGCGCGTGCTCATCACGGGCGTCACGGGCTTCCTGGGGCAGGTCGTCTTCGAACGCCTGCTCCGCGACTTCCCCGACACCGCGATCACCCTGCTCGTGCGCTCGCAGCCCACCCAGACCGGCCGCGCGCGCGTGGAGTACCTCCTGCGCAAGCCGGCGTTCGACGGCCTCCGAGAGAGCATCGGTGAGATCGGCCTCCTGCGCGCGGTCGACGATCGCACGACCGTGGTCGACGGCGACTTCTCGAAGGATGTCCCGCAGCTCCCTCCCGGCATCGACGTCGTCTTCCACTGCGCCGCGACCGTGAGCTTCGACCCGCCGATCGACGAGGGGTTCCAGACGAACCTCCTCGGCGCGATGAACCTCTACGAGGGGGTCGTGCGGAGCGGGTCGCGGCCCCACCTCGTGCACGTCTCGACCGCGTACGTCGCCGGCGTCCAGAAGGGTGTGATCCCGGAGGCGACCCTCGATCACCGCGTCGACTGGAAGCTCGAGGCCGAGCTCGCGCTCGACGCGCGCCGCGACGTCGAGGCGCAGTCGCGCCGCCCCGAGCAGCTCGACTCGTTCATGAAGAAGGCCGAGAAGGAGCACTCACGCGCCGGCCCCACCACCGTCGCGGAGGACTCCGAGCAGCGACGCCGGGACTGGGTGGCGAAGCGTCTCACCGAATACGGCCGGTCCCGCGCGCGCTCGCTCGGCTGGCCCGACGTCTACACGTTCACGAAAGCGCTGGGAGAGCGCGCCGTCGAGGAGCTCGCCGCGAAACACGACCTTCCGCTGAGCATCGTGCGTCCCTCGATCATCGAGTCCGCGCTCGTGCACCCGGCCCCGGGTTGGATCGACGGGTTCAAGATGGCCGACCCGATCATCCGCGCGTACGGCCTCGGCCAGATCCCTGAGTTCCCCGGTATCCCCGAGGGCATCGTCGACATCATCCCGGTGGACTTCGTCGTGAACGCGATGCTCGCGGTCGCGGTGAACCCGCCGAAGCCGGGGTCGCCCGGTTACTTCCACGTGAGCTCGGGCGACCGCAACCCGCTCCAGTACCACGAGCTCTACGCGCTCGTTCGCGCGTACTTCGAGGAGCATCCGCTTCCCGAGCGGGGGCGCGGCGAGCACAAGGTGCCCGAGTGGAAGTTCCCGGGCAACCTGAAGGTCGAGCGCCTGATCCGCCGCGCCGAGAAGCTCACCGAGGTCGCCGAGCAGGTCGTCACGCACCTGCCGAAGTCCAAGGCGATGCGCGACGCGGTCGCGCGCGTCGACCGCGACAAGGCGCGCGTGGACTTCGTGAAGCGCTACTCGGACCTGTACGGCGCGTACACCGAGGCCGAGGTCATCTACACCGACGACAAGCTGCTCGCCCTGTGGGAGTCGCTGCCGGTCGCCGATCGCGCGCGCTTCCCGTTCGACGCGGCCGCGATCGACTGGACGTACTACCTCCAGGTCGTGCACTCGCCGGCCGTCACGGTGAGCCTGCGCGAGCTCGCGAAGCAGCGCACGAAGCCGGTCGTGAAGATCGTCGAGCGGCCGGAGCCGGTCGTGGCCGTGTTCGACATGGAGGGCACGATCATCTCGTCGAACGTCGTGGAGTCGTACGTGTGGGCGCGGATGGCCGACCTCGAGCCCGACGAGTGGCCGGCCGAGCTCGTGAGCGTGTTCGGTCGCATCCCCTCGTACCTGCAGGCGGACCGGCGCGATCGGGGCGAGTTCCTCCGAACGTTCTTCCGGCGCTACGAGGGCTGCAGCGTCGAGGGTCTCGAGCGGCTGATCGACCGCCACGTCGGCGAGTTCATGATGCAGAAGGCGTCGCCGGCGTCGTTCCGGCGCATCCGCGACCACCGCGCGCACGGACATCGCACGATCCTGCTCACCGCGGCCGCCGAGCCGTACCTCAAGCCGCTCGCGCCGCTGTTCGACCTCGTGATCGGCGCCGAGCTCGAGGTGCGCGACGGTCGCTACACGGGGTTCATGTCGTCGCCGCCGCTCGTGGGCGAGGCGCGCGCGGCGTGGCTCCGCCGGTGGGCGCTGCAGGAGGGCGTCGACCTTCGGCACTCGTATGCGTACGCGGACTCGCACTCCGACCTGCCGCTGCTGCGCGCGGTCGGGAACCCCGTGGTCGTGTCGCCGGACTCCGCGCTCTTCCGGTACGCGAAGCGCCGACGCTGGCCTATCGAGGAGTGGTCGATGTCGAAGGGCATGCCGCGCGTGCGCTTCCCAAGGCCGGCGGCGAGGTGACGGGCTGATGGCGCTGTCGCTCGAGCTGTTCCGTTCGGCCCCAAGGTATGCGGCCGCCCGCGCGGCGGGACGCCGCGCGGGCGGCCTGGTGGCCGGCCCCCTCGCGCCGTTGCGGCTCGCGACGCTCAAAGACCCGGTGCCGCCGAAGGACCGGCCCGGCTGGGCGCGCGTGAAACCGGTGCTCTCGGGCATCTGCGGGAGCGACCTCGCGACGCTCGCCGGGCGCTCGTCCCTCTACTTCTCGCCGCTCGTCTCGATGCCGTTCGTGCCCGGCCACGAGGTCGTGGGCGAGCTCATGGACGACTGCGACGACCTCGCGGCCGGCACGCGCGTCGTGCTCTCGAGCGTGCTCGCGTGCGCGGCGCGCGGCGAAGACCCTCCTTGCGCGAACTGCGCGGCCGGCGACGTCGGCCGGTGCGATCGCGTCACCGTGGGGCACCTGAAGCCGGGCCTCCAGACCGGCTACTGCGCCGACACCGGCGGCGGCTGGAGCCGCGTGATGCTCGCGCACCGCTCGCAGCTCTTTGCGGCGCCCGAGTTCATGAGCGATCCCGTCGCCGTGCTGATCGAGCCGCTCGCGTGCGCGATCCACGCGGCCCTGCGCGCGAGGGTTCCCAACGGCGGCAGCGTGCTCGTCGTGGGCGCCGGCACCGTGGGCGTGCTCACCGCGCTCGCGCTTCGCCAGGTCGCGAAGCCTGATCACGTGATCGTCGCGGCGAAGCACCCGAAGCAGCGCGGCGCCGCGAAGCTCGTGGGCGCGTCGCTCGTCGTGAAGCCGGAGGAGGCCGTGGGAGCGGTCCGCCGGAGCGCCCGCGCGATGAAGCTGAAGCCCGAGCGCGGCCAGGAGTTCCTGCTCGGCGGCGTCGACGTTGCGATCGAGTGCACGGGCACCCGATCGGGCCTCGACCTCGCGCTCCGAACGACCCGCGCCGGCGGCCGCGTCGTGCTGTCCGGTATCCCCGACGGGGGTGCCGACCTCACGCCGCTTTGGTTCCGCGAGCTCGAGCTCGTCGGCGCCTACACGAGCGGCACCGAGCACCTCGAAGGCACCGACCGCCGCACGTTCGACATGGCGATCGAGATGGCCTCGGGCGCGCCGATGCTCGGCGAGCTCGTGGGCGCGACCTACCCGCTCGACCGGTGGCGCGAGGCGATCGACCACGCGCTCTCGGCCGGGCGCCTCGGCACGTTCAAGGTGGCGTTCGCGCCGCAACGGGACTAGGAGACCGACGA
>DATBIS010000099.1:0-4236 GCA_036556805.1 Actinomycetota bacterium
TCGCCCAGGTTCCCACCGACGCCCACGCGAGCCCGATCGCACGATCGGGCTCGCGTTCCCGCAGCCGGTGCGCGACGAACGGCACCACGAACAGCGCCGGATAGAGCTTCGCGGCGGCCCCGAGGCCCAGGAGCACGCCGGCCCAGCCGTCGCGCCGGTTCAGGAACGCGAGCAGCGCGCCCGTCGCGAGCGCAACCGCGAGCAGATCCCAGTTCAGGAACGAGGCCCAGAGCAGCGTCGGCGCGAGCGCGAAGTACAGCGCGCGTCGTCCACCCACGAGCAGGTAGAGACAGAGCGCCACGGCCGCCGCGCAGATCCCCAGCAGCACCTCGTTCGCGAGGAGGAAGCGTGCGACGTCGGCGCCCGACAGCGACGCGGCGGCGCGCATGAAGTACATCGTGAGCACGGGGTACTCGTCGCAGTTGCGGCCCTCGGCCGGCGCACACGCGTCGAGGAACGGCAGCCGCCCGCCCGCGAGCTGCTCCGTGCCGAAGAGCGGGACGACGTCGGTGTAGCACCACCACCGGTATTGGCGCCCGTCCGACCAGTCCCCTTCGGCGCAGGGCTGTTTCTGGATCGAACCGACGAGCAACGTTCCCAACAGGCAGAGCAGGATCGCGCCGAGGCCGATCGGCACGATCGCGCGGTGCCGCGAGCGCTCCATCGCGCGCATCGTAGCCCTCGACCTCCGGCCGGCGGGCGCCTGGACCGTGTGAGCGAACACTCGTAGAGTGAACGATCGTGCGGTACCGGGTGGAACAGCTCGCCGGGGCGTGCGGCGTCTCGGTCGACACCGTGCGCTACTACCAGTCACTGGGCCTGCTGCCGGCACCCGAGCGCGAGGGGCGCGTGGCGTGGTACGGGGCCGAGCACGCCGAGCGCATCCGCGAGGTTCGCGCGCTCCAGCGCAAGGGCCTCACGCTGGCGGCGATCCGGCGGCTCGTCCGCGGCGAGCTCGGGCGCGCCGACGCCGACCTCGCCGCGGCGGTGGTCGCCGCGCGGGGTGGCTCCGACGACGACGAGACGCTCACGCTCGAGGAGTTCGCCGACCGCAGCGGCGTCCCCGCGTCCCTGATCCAGGCCGTCGAGCGCGAGGGCGTGCCGTTCGGGCGTCGCGTGAACGGCGACGTGCGCTACTCCACGAGCGACCTCGAGATCGTGCGGGTCGCGCTCCGGCTGCTCGAGTTCGGCCTGCCGCTCGGCGACCTGCTCGCGCTCGCGCGCGACGCGAACGACGCGATGCGCACGCTCGCCGAACGCGCGGTGGACCTGTTCGACGAGCGCGTGCGCAAACCGATCCGCGACACCGCGCCTTCGGACGAGGCGGCGGCCGAACAGCTCGTGCAGGCGTTCCGGGAGCTGCTCCCCGCCGTCACCGAGCTCGTGTCGCACCACTTCCGGCGCGTGCTGCTCGAGGTCGCCGAGGAACACGTCGAGGGCGCGACGGAGTGAGGGCCGACTCGCCGCTTCCCGAAGGCGCCGAGAAGGCGCGGTCCGTTCGCGGTCTCTTCGACACGATCGCCGGCCGCTACGACCTCGTGAACCGCGTGATGACGTTCGGCATGGACATCGGGTGGAGGCGGCGAGCCGTGCGCGAGCTCCGGTTGCCGGGTGGGGCGCTCGTCCTCGACCTCGCGTGCGGCACCGGCGACCTCTGCCGCGAGCTCGAGCGCGCCGGCTACCGCGCGGTCGGGTTCGACTTCTCGCACGGGATGCTCACGGCCGCGAAGACCGCGGCGCCGCTCGTGGAAGCCGACGTGCTCGCGTTGCCGGTCCCCGACGGCGGTGCCGAGGGAGTCACGTGCGGCTTCGCCCTTCGCAACGTCGTCTCGCTCGAGGCCTTCTTCGCCGAGCTGGGTCGGGTCGTGCGGCTCGGCGGCCGGCTGGCGCTGCTCGACGCGAGCGAGCCTGACTCCGCGCTGCTGCGCGCCGGGCACGGGCTGTACTTCCGCAACGTGGTGCCGGCGATCGGCGGGCTGCTGTCCGATCGCGACGCGTACGCGTACCTGCCGCGATCGATGGCGTACCTTCCGCCGCCCGAGCGCATGGTCGGGATGCTGCGCGAGGCGGGGTTCCCCGACGCCGAGCGGACGCAGCTCTCCGGCGGCATCGCGCAGCTCCTCACGGGGACCCGGCGGTGACGAACCGCCCGGATCTGCGGCTCGTGGGCGGCGATCGCGCCCCCGCGGCGCACGCGCGCGCGACGCCGCTCCCGCCCGCCTTCGACCTCTTGGCGGCCTATCCCGGGCACGGCGGGTTCTTCTTCGAGCGCAAGGGTCACGGCGTGGCGGGTGGCCCCGGCCTCGACGCGAACGGTGGGAGCGTCCTCGATCTGCTTCGCGCCGTCAGCGCCACGTCCGGCGTAGGTCCGGTCGTCGTCGGCGCCCTGCCGTTCTCGCCCGGCGAGTCCGGCCGGCTCTGGATCCCCGCGCGTGCGGTCCGCAAGGGGGCGGACGGCACCGCGTGGCTCGTCGATGTCACGACGGATCTCGATCCGGCGCCGTTCACGCCCGGGCGCGTGGCCGGGGCCTTTCCCCACGACGCGTTCACCGACCTGCAGCTCTTCGAGCGGCCGGCGGCCGCGGCGTACGAGGCCGCGGTCGCGACGGCCGTGTCGCGTATCCACCAGGCAGAGCTGCGCAAGGTCGTGCTCGCCCGCGCGCTGGACGTGGAGGCCGGGCGCGCGCTCGATCCTCGCGCGCTGCTCCACCGGCTGCGCGCCGTCGACCCGAGCTCGTTCGCGTTCGCCGCTCCGACGAGCGCGAACGCGTCGCTCGTCGGCGCCTCGCCGGAGCTGCTCGTCCGGCGCGACGGGCTCGAGGTCCGTTCGACCCCGCTCGCCGGCTCCGCTCCCCGGTCCGGCGACCCCGAGGAGGATCGTGCGAACGCCGACGCGCTCGCGGCGTCGGCGAAGGAACGGGAGGAGCACGCGATCGTCGTCGAGGCGATCGCCGAGGCCCTCGGCGATCGCTGCGAACGCCTGCACTGGGACCCGCAGCCGACGCTCCTCGAGACCGCGAACGTCTGGCATCTCGCGACGCGGTTTCGCGGTGTCTTGAAGGAACCCGCCCCGAGCGTCCTCGACCTCGTCACGGCCTTGCATCCGACGCCCGCCGTCGGCGGGCACCCGGCCGCGAACGCGCTCTCGACGATCGCCGAGCTCGAGCCGTTCGAGCGCGGGTTCTACGCCGGGCCGGTCGGGTGGATGGACGCGGCCGGTGACGGCGAGTGGGCGATCGCCCTACGGTGCGCCGAGCTCGAGGACGCGCGCGCCACCCTCTTCGCCGGCGCGGGGATCGTCGCGGACTCCGAGCCGGAGCGCGAATTCGACGAGACCGAGCAGAAGTTCCGCGCGTTCCTCGACTCGCTCCGCTGGGGCTAGTCCGCTCCTCGGGCGCTTCGGGCTACCGCGCCACGCGGTAGCGGAGGTAGACGACCTTCGAGCTGAACGTGCGGGTCTCGACGAGCTCGAGATTCACCCGGCGCTGGCGTTGGGGGAAGAACGGGATGCCGCCACCGACCAGCACCGGATACACCATGGCTCGGTATTCGTCGATCAGGTCCGCCGCGGCCGCCTCGGCCGCGAGGGTCGCGCCGCCGATCGCGATGTCCCCCTTTCCCGGCTCGGCTCGCAACCGCTCGATCTCTTCCCCGAGGCCGCCGGAGACCAGGCGGGCGTTGCCCTGCACCGCAGACATCGTGGTGGAGAACACCACCTTTGGGAGCGGCTTCCAGAGCGCGGCCCACTCGAGCTCCGCGTCGTCGAGCGACGGATCCCGGTCGGCGGTCTCCCAGTAGAGCATCGTCTCGTACAGCCGTCGTCCCAGGAGGTGGACGCCGACTCCCCGTATCTCGTCGATCCAGAACCGAAAGACCTCCTCGTCGGGCGCCGTCCAGCCGAAGTCGCCGTCCGGCCCGACGATGAAGCCGTCGAGCGAAACGCCCATCGAGTAGGTCACGCTGCGCATCAGGAGTCCTCCTCGGCGCCCATGATGTGTGGCTCCTCGGTGTGGACGATCGAGGGAACGACACGCTCGTCGCGCGCGGCGTAGTCCGCCGCGCCGAGGAGATGCAGCGACACGTACGGCTCGTTGCCCACGACCCAGCTGTCGTGGCCGGGTGGGATCGCGAACACGTCCCCCGGCTCCATCACGAGCTCGGTGCCGTCGGTCATGCGCACCGCCGCGTGGCCCGAGAGCACCACGCCGACGTGCTCGACCTCGCACCACTCGCTCC
>DATBIS010000100.1:0-5767 GCA_036556805.1 Actinomycetota bacterium
CGAGAGCGGCTCGTCCATCAGGAACGCCTGCGGCTCGCGCACGAGCGCGCGCCCCAGCGCGACGCGCTGCCGCTGGCCGCCCGAGAGCGCGCGCGGAGTCCGGTCGAGCAAACCCTCGATGCCCAGCATCTCGGCGGCGCGCCGGACACGCCGTTCGATCTCCTCCTTCTGCATCTTTCGCATCCGCAGGCTGAACGCGAGGTTCCTCTCGACGGTCATCTGCGGGTACAGCGCGTAGTCCTGGAACACCATCGCGACGTCCCGGTCGCGCGGCGCGAGCCGGTCGACGACGCGCTCCCCCACCCGGATCGAGCCCTCCGAGATCGACTCGAGGCCCGCCACCAACCGCAGCGCCGTGGTCTTGCCCGAGCCGGACGGACCCACGAGCACCATGAACTCGCCGTCCTCGATCTCGAGCGAGAGGTCCTTCAGCGCCTCGACCTCGCCGAACCGCTTCGAGACCTCGTCGAACGCGACGCGCGCCATCAGCCCTTCACCGCCCCGGTGAGGACGCCCCGCATGAACTCGCGCTGGAACACGACGAACACGATCAGGATCGGGATCGCGACGATCACCGCGCCGGCCGACACGAGCGCGACGTCGGTCGTGAACCGCCCGGAGAAGCTCGCGAGGCCGGCCGGCGCGGTGGGGTGGTTCACCGTGAACACCAGCGCGAGGAAGAACTCGTTCCAGCTGTCGGCGAACGCGAGCACCGCGAGCGTGAGGATCGCCGGCTTCGCGAACGGCACCATGATCTCCCAGAGCGTCCTCCAGCTCGAGGCGCCGTCGATGCGCGCCGCCTCCAGGAGCGACGGCGGCGCGGAGAGGAACGCCGCGCGCATCCAGAAGATGCCGAACGCGAGCTCGCCCGAGACCTCCAGCAGGATCAGCGCCCAGTACGTGTCGAGCAGGCCCAGGGCGTGCACGTCGTAGTACAGGGGCACGATCGTGGCCTCGGTGGGGATGATCAATCCCAGGATGAACAGGTAGAAGATCGTCCTGGAGAAGCGGAACCGCATCGTCGCGAACGCGTAGCCCGCGATCACCGAGAGCGCCACCGATGCCGGCACCATGATCGCGCCGACGATGAGGCTCGTCGTGAAGCTCGCGCCGAACCTCCCCTGGTTCCACGCGTCCACGTAGTTGTGCCACGCGAACGTGGGCGGCAGCGCGAAGCCGGACGGCGCGCTCGCCGGGCCCTGCGGGTAGAGGCTCGCGAGCACGACGCCCACCAGCGGGTAGATCGCGATCATCGAGCACGCCACGATCAGCGCGTAGTTCAGCGTGACCTGCAGGCGCGAGGTTGCGGTGTTCACCGCTCGGCCCCTCGCTCCATCAGGCGGTTGATGCCGTAGGCGACCGCGAACACGATCAGCATGAGCATGATCCCGAGCGCGGCGGCCGAGCCGACCTGGCCGGTCTGGAACATCCTGCGCCACACGAGATACGCGGGCACCGTCGTCGCCGTGCCCGGACCCCCGGCGGTCATCACGTAGATCTCGTCGAACGTGCCGAGCGTGCCCACCACCGTGAGCACGAGCACCACCTGCAGCTCGTACCGCAGCCCGGGGAGCGTGACCGCGAAGAACTCGTGGAACGCGTTCGCGCCGTCCACGCGCGCCGCCTCGTAGAGGCTCGAGGGGATCTTCATCACTCCGGCGAGGAACAGGATCAGGCAGAAGCCGAACTGCCCCCACAGGCCGAACACGCCGACCGCGGGAAGGGCGGTGTTGAAGTCGCCGAGCCAGCCCGCCGACGGGATGAGCCCGCCCAGACCCACGGCCTTGAAGACGGCGTTCAGCGGGCCGTGCGTGTCGTAGATCCAGTTCCACGCCACCGCGGTCACGACGTCGGTGATCACGAGCGGCAGGAACAACAGCAGGCGGAAGAACGTGAGCCCGCGGATCCGGATGCGAGAGAGCACCGCGGCGAGGAACAGGCCGATCACGATCGGCAGGAAGGCGTAGAAGATCATCAGGATCAGCACGTGCACGTACCCGGTGCGGATCTCGGCCTCCGTGAAGAACTCCTTGTAGTTCGCGAGCCCCGCCCACGTGCCGTCGGTGATGCCGTCCCAATGGAAGAACGAGTCGTTCACGCCCTGCGCGAGCGGCACGAGGTTGAACGCCGCGTAGAGAAGGAACGCCGGCAGGATGTAGAGGTAGCCGAGCCGCCGCGACTCCCCCGGGAGCGGCTCGAAGCGCTCGCGCCGTCGGCGGGTTCCGACCGCGACCGCGGGGCTCGGGATCGCCGGCGCCTGCTGCCCGAGGTCCCGGATCACGGCCGCGACTCCTGGAACTCCGCGTAGTCGTCCTGCACCTTCGCGACGAACTCCTGGGGTGTGAGGCGCTCGGCCATGAGCTCCTGGATCGAGGCGGAGAGCGTGTCGTAGAAGGTCGGCGTCGCCCAGTCCTCGTACGGGACGACGCCGTTGGCCTTCGCGACGGCGTTCGCGGCCCCCACGACGTCGGCGAGCAGCGTGCCGGGCTCGACCTCGGCGGACGTGTCGCCGGTGGAGAGCGGCAGCTGCCCGACGCGAAGCAGCAGCGAGGTCGCGTGGTCGTTCGTCATGAAGTCGATGTACGCGGCCGCGGCGTCGGGGTGCTGCGATCCGACGGTGATCGAGAGGGGGAAGCCGGCGCCGCCGGTCGAGACCGGCGGGTCGCCCGCCTCCATCGGCGGCATCGGGAAGAACCCGAAGTCGGCGTTGTCGGCGCCGAGGTCGGCGACGATCCAGTTGCCGGTGATCATGAACAGGCCCTCGCCCTTCGCGAAGTTCGCGATGGAAGTCTCGTACCCGGTGCCGCCGAAGCCGGGCGTGAAGTAGCCGGCCTTCGCCCAGTCCTGGAGCGTCGCGGCCGCCTGCACGTTCTCGGGCGTGTCGAAGGACGGGTTCACGGCGCGGTCGCCGAAGATGAAGTCGGTGAGGTCTTGGGGAGCCGCCATCTGATCCTGGATCATCACGAACTCGTGGATGCCCGGGAACGCGGCGTTGTTCGCGAACTGGATCGGCACCTCACCGGCCGACTTCGCGGTCGCGAGCGCTTGCTCGAACGCCGCGAACGTCGTGGGGACGGTGAGCCCGAGGGCCGCGAGCTTCTGCTTGTTGTAGTACACGCCGAGGATCTCGCCGAGGCTCGTGTACCCGAAGAGGTTGCCGGTTCCGAACTCGCGCCCGTCGGGCGTCCAGCTGCTCACGGCGCGCACGGCGGCCGGCACGCGGTCGATCCAGCCGTACGCCTCGGCGTAGTTGTCGAGGGGCAGCAGCAGGCCGGCGCGCACGAGGCCGCCCATGTCGGGCCAGCCCTGGTTCGCCTCGACGATGTCGGGCGCGTTCGGGCCGGAGACGGCGAGCTTCAGGAGCGTCTTGAGCTCGCCGAAGTCGACGTTCACGCGGTCGATCGTGACGTTCGGGTAGTGCTGTTCGAACTCGGCGTTGAGGCGGTCCCACACCTTGCTCACCTGGCCCGTCTCCTGGTCCCAGACCGTGAGCGTGACGGGGCCGGAGTCGGGGACGCCGGTGGTGGCGGGGGGCGGCGGGACGGTGACGGGCTCACCACCGATGCCCTGGGGCGTGCACGCGCCTCCGAGGAGCGTAAGGAGGGCGGCGAGGGCGAGGTGGACCCGGGGGACCCGAACCTTCTCCCGCAGGCCTCCGACAGGTTCCCGTCGCTTGATCAACCGACAGGAGCCTGTCGAGGGGGCGCGCGACGACTGCCGAGGTCGCCTCACGACTGCTCGACCCTTCTCGCGCGGGATGACGACAACTCGTTGTCGTCTGCCGAGTGACAACAGGTTGTCGAGACGCCGCGCGAGAACCGCCCAAGGTGCGATGGGGCCGATGCTAGGTCGGCGTGCGTGGGCGAGTCAAGCCACGGACTATGATCGGTTCTCTCCGGCCTGCGATCGGTCTATCATGGCGCGCATGGCGACCACGACCGACGAGGAGCGCCCGCTCGACCGCCTGCAGCTTCGGTACGAGTACGTCGTCGAGCAGCTTGCCGGTGAGATCGAACGCGATCGCCGGCCGGCCGGCTCGAGGCTTCCGCCGGAACGGGCTCTCGCCGAGCACTTCGGCGTGAGCCGCGTGACGCTCCGGCGCGCGCTCGAGGAGCTCGCGCGGGTCGGCATCGTCGCGCGCTCGGGTTCGCGATGGGTCGTGGCGTCGCCGGCGATCGGCGAGCCGCCGAACGTCCTGATGAGCTTCTCGGAGATGGCGGCCTCGCGCGGGCTGCGACCCGGCGCGCGAGTCCTGGAGCGTCAGGTGAGGCCCGCGACGATCGAGGAGGCCGAGGCCCTGGGGCTCGCCCCGGGCGCGCCGCTGCTCGAGCTCGAGCGTTTGCGCTCGATGGACGACGTGCCGATCATGATCGACCGAACGCGCATCCCGCTGTCGCTCGCGCCCGGTCTCGACGACCTCGACCTCGAAAGCACGTCGCTCTACGTCGTGCTCGAGGATCGGTTCGGCTTGCGGCCGTCGCGCGCGCGCTTCACCGTGGACGCGATCGCCGCCGACCCGCGGCGAGCGAAGCTGCTCGGACTCGAGCCGGGCCAGCCGCTGCTGCGCTGTCAGCAGCAGACCGAGGATGAGTCCGGACGCCCGATCGAGCTCTGCGAGATGGTGTACCGCGGCGACCGGTACCGGTTCCACGCGACGCTGCAGCGAGGTGTCTGATGGGCGGCCCCCGCGTGCTGGTCGTGGACGATGCCGACGAGCTCGGTCGCGTGGCCGCCGATCTCGTGTCGGACACGATCGCGCTGGCGCCCGCCGCGTCGGTGATTCCCGCGACCGGACGAACGCCGATGAAGCTGTACGCCTACCTCGCGGCGCGCCGCGACGCCGGCCTGCTCGATACCTCCGAGGTCATCGCGGTGCAGCTCGACGAGTACCTGGGTCTCGCGGACGGCGACCGCCGCTCGCTGTTCGGCTGGATGGAGCGGAGCTTCCTCGAGCCTCTCGGCATCACGGGCGAGCGCGTGATCCGGCTGCCGCTCGACGGCGACCTCGACGACGCATGCGCGGCGTACGACCGGGACCGGGACGTGCGCGGCCCGGTCGATCTCGCGATCCTCGGGATCGGCGAGAACGGGCACCTCGGGTTCAACGAGCCGCCCTGTGGGCCCGATGCCGTCACGCGGCCGGTGGTGCTCACGCCCACGACGATCTCGGCGAACGCCGGCTACTGGGGCAGCGGGGCCGACGTGCCCACGCGCGCCGTCACGATGGGGATGCGGCACCTGCTCGCCGCGCGCACGATCCTGCTGCTGGTGTCCGGCAGGAGCAAGCGCCGGATCGTGCACCGCGCGCTCGAAGACGACATCGGGCCCGACGTCCCCGCGTCGTTCCTTCGCGAGGCCGAGGGAGACGTGACGGTGGTCGTCGACCGCGCAGCGTGGGGCGCAGAATGACCACGGCGTGAAGCTCACCGTGCTGGGTTCGGGAGTCCGGGCACCGTTCGTCCTGCGCGGGCTCGTCGCAAGCCAGAAGGACCTCGGGCTCGACGAGGTCGTGCTGCACGACACCGACCACGAGCGGCTCGAGATCATGGGGGCGCTCGGCGCGCACCTCTGCGAGGAATGGGGCGGCACGTTCGAGGTACGGGGCGAACGCGACCCGCGCGCCTCGATCGAGGGCGCGAGGTTCGTCTTCTCCGCGATCCGGCCCGGACAGGAGGCCGCGCGCGCGATCGACGAGGAGGTCCCGCTCAAGCACGGCGTGCTCGGACAGGAGACGACCGGCCCCGGCGGGTTCGCGATGGCGCTCCGC
>DATBIS010000101.1:0-17830 GCA_036556805.1 Actinomycetota bacterium
GACGGCTGGACCGGATGGGGCCTCCGCGGCGACGCGACCGCCGCCGCGTTCGCTCGCCTCAGCGCCCTGCAGCTGCCGAACGACGGCCTCGTGCAGGGCGAGGTCGCCGGCGTCCCGGCGAAGGTTGTCCCCGTGCCCGACGGGATCGACGTGCTCGTGCCGTCGATGTTCGGCGCATATCTCCGCGACGCGATCCTCGAGCGATGTGCCGGCCTCGGCATCGCGGAGGCCGCATCGTGACCGGCCTGCTGCGAAGGCGCGTGTTCCTCCGACGCACACCCGTACGCCCCCGGTACGACGTCGTGATCGTGGGCGGGGGCGTGAACGGCCTCTCGCTCGCGTACAACCTCGCCGCACACGAGGGCATCCGCGATGTCGGCGTGTTCGAGCGCGCCTACATCGGCTCGGGGAGCTCCGGACGGAACACCCAGGTGATCCGCGCGAACTACAACACGCCGGAGAACGTGCCGCTCTACCGCCGCAGCATGGAGATCTGGCGCACGCTCTCGGCGGAGCTCGACTTCAACATCATGTTCTCGACGCAGGGCGAGCTCGACCTGTGCCACACGATCGACGCGCTCGAGGTGGAGCGCGACAAGTCGCTGCTGAACGCGGCCTACGGCGTCGAGACCGTGATCCTCACGCCCGACGAGATCGCGCGCCGCAACCCGCTCGTCGACCTCACCGGCGGCGGCGAGCTGCCGGTGCTCGGGGCGTCGTATCACCCGCCCGGATCGCTCGCCCGGCACGACTCGGTCGTGTGGGGATATGCGAGCGCGGCGCATCGGCTCGGCGTCGGCGTGCACGAGGGCGTCGGGGTCGCCGGCGTGAACGTCGAGGGCGACCTGTGCACCGGCGTCACGCTCGAGGGGGGCGAGATCGTCTCGGCCGGCTGTGTCGTGTTGGCGGTGGCCGGTTGGACGAGCTCGCTCGCGGCGACCGCCGGCGTCTCGCTCCCGATCTCGACGCACGCGCTGCAGGCGTTCGTGACCGAGCCGTACGCCCACGTGCTCGACGGTCTTGTGTCGTCGATGGACCTGTACATCTACGTTTCGCAAACGGCGCGCGGGGAGCTGCTCGCGGGCGCGGAGATCCTGCCGTACCCGACGTACTCCACCCGATCGACGTTCGACTTCCTCGCCGAAGCCGCGAAGCGCTCGATCCAGATCCTGCCGTTCATGGCGAAGGCGAGCGCGATGCGTCAGTGGACGGGCCTCTGCGACATGACCCCGGACTCGAGCCCGATCCTCGGCGAGAGCGAGGTGCGGCGCTTTCATCTCATGACCGGGATGGGCACGTGGGGCTTCAAGGGCTCGCCGGTGTTCGGGGAGACGATGGCCGAGCTCATCGCGACCGGTCGCACGCCCGCGCTCATCGCTCCGTTCGCGCCGGATCGGTTCGCGAACGACCGAATGGTGCCCGACGCCGCGAGCGCCGGCACGCACTAGCCGTCGCCGATTTCCCCGCCGAGCGTGGTGGTCGGGGCTAAGCTCCTGCCTCGTCGGGCGTCCGCCGAGGACGCCTCCGACCGTCAACGCCGCCCGAGGGAGGACTCCACCGTGCACGAGCGCAGCTCGCTCCGCCATGTCGTCGCCGTCGTCGCCGGAATCGCGATCGGGTCGTTGCTGGTCGGGTCCGCCGCCGCGATCACCGACACGTCGTTCCAGTACACGCATCCGAAGACCGGCTACCTGAACGTCTCGTCGATGGCCTTTGCGCCGGACAGCTTGCAGGGCGCGACCGACGACTACTTCAACACGTGGAACGAATCGCTCACGAACCAGGCCGCCGGCAGGTGCTTCAACGCGGGCGTGAGCCTGCCCCAGGGCGCGACGATGACGAAGATCACCTTCTACTACCGGAGCGACGCGACGAGCGATCTCGGCGGATACCTCGTACGCCGGAATCCCGCGAACGGCTCGGGGAAGTACGTCGTCACCGTCGCCCCGACCGACGACCTCGACGCCAACTCGTCGGTGACGGCCTCGATCCCGCTCGCGTACCGCACCGTGAACAACAAGACGTTCGCGTACGGCGTCGGCGTCTGCATGGACACGGAGGGCACGCGCTTCGACGGCGTTCGCATCACCTACTTGTACACGACCGCCGGTTCCTGAACTGCCGCCGGGCACCGGTAGCATGCGGCCGATGACGGAACCCAGGTACGACGCGATCGTGGTGGGCGGCGGCCACAACGGCCTCACCGCCGCCGCGTACCTCGCGCGCGCCGGCCTGAGAACGCTCGTGCTCGAGCGGCGCGAGATCGTCGGCGGCGCCTGCGTGACCGAGGAGATCGCGCCCGGGGTGCGCGCGTCCACGACCTCGTACATCGCCTCGATGCTGCGGCCCGAGGTGATCCGCGACCTCCGTCTCGGCGCCCACGGCCTGAAGATGGTCGCGTGCGAGCCGGGCTTGCAGTCGGTGTTCGAGGACGGCACGGTGATCCCGTGGTGGACCGACCACGAGCGCACGGTCGCGGAGTGGTCGAGGGTCTCGCCGGCCGACGCCGCGACGTTCGATCGCGTCGACCGCCGCCTCAAGCACCTCGCGTCGTACCTGCAGGGCTTCTTTCTCGAGGAGCCGCCCGACGTGCACGCCCGGGGTTGGGCGAAGGTGCGCGAGGTGCGGCGACTGCTGAAACGGTTCCGCACGATCCGGGGAGACGAGATCACCGACCTCGTCTCGTTCCTCACCGGCTCGCTCGGTGAGTTCCTCGATCGCCACTTCGAGTCCGAGCACATCAAGCGGATGTACCTCGCGAACAACGTGTACGGCATGCACTCGCCCCCGTACCGGCCGGGCACCTCGATCGGGCTCCTGTTCCACCTGCTCTCGGGGGGCGACGACGACGTGCAGGGCTTCTATGGACACGTGATCGGCGGGATGGGCTCGATCACGCAGGCGATGGCGGCTGCGGCACGCGAGCACGGCGCGGAGATCCGTACCGGCGCGCCGGTCGCGAGGATCCTCGTTCGCGGGGGCCGCGCCGTGGGCGTGGCACTCGAGGACGGCACGGAGGTCACCGCCCCGACCGTGCTGTCGAACGCGGACCCGAAGCGCACGTTCCTCGGGCTCGTCGACCAGGGCGACCTGCCGGAGGACTTTCGGCGCTCGGTCGAGGGCATCAAGATGGCCGGCCCGTGCGCGAAGGTGAACCTCGCGCTCGCGGAGGAGCCGCGGTTCGTCGGGATGCCGGAGGACGCCGACCCGAACCGCCGCTCGCTCGCGACGCTCGTGCCCACGCTCGAAGGGGCCGAGCGCATCTACGACGTCGCGAAGTGGGGCGACATCCCCCACGACCTTTGGGTCGACTGCGTGGTCGCGTCCAACGTCGATCCCACGCTCGCTCCCGAGGGCACGCACGTGATGACGTGCTTCGTGCAGTACTTGCCGTACCGGCTCCGCGCCGGCACGTGGGACGAGCACCGTGACCTTCTCGGCGAACGGGTGGTGCGAAAGGTGGCCGAGTACGCGCCGAACGTCCGGGGCGCCGTGAAGGCCATGCAGGTGCTCACCCCGCTCGACCTCGAGCGCACCTACGGCCTGACCGAGGGAAACATCTTCCACGGCGACCTCAACATCGAGCAGCTGTTCTTCATGCGGCCGGTGCCGGGATGGGCGGGGTATCGCACGCCGGTGGCCGGCCTCTACCTGTGCGGGGCCGGGGTGCATCCGGGCGGAGGCGTGACCGGCGCGCCCGGGTACGGGGCCGCGCACCGAGCGATTCGGGACCGCAAGCGCTCCCGTCATCCGTAGCCAGCGTTTCGTCCGGGCACACCGCGGGCAAACGCATGCCATGACCGAGCCGATTCCCAGGTTGCACAGGGTTCGCTGCACGGATCCGGGGCTCTCTCGCCGCCGGGCCGCGCGCGGGTTCCGCTACGTGGACGCGTCGGGGCGTCCGGTGCGCGACCGGGCGGTCATCGAGCGCGTGCGGTCGCTCGCGATCCCGCCCGCGTGGACCGACGTGTGGATCTGCGCGGATTCGCACGGTCACCTCCAGGCGGTGGGCACCGACGACGCCGGGCGGCGCCAGTACCTGTATCACGAGCGCTGGCGGACTCGCCGCGACCGTCAGAAGTTCGAGCGCATGCTCGCGTTCGGCGAGGTGCTCCCCGAGGTGCGCGACCGGTGCGAACGCGACCTGGCACGACGTGGGTTCGAGCGCGAACGGGTGCTCGCGTGCGCGATCTCCCTGATGGACCTCGCCGTGTTCCGTGTGGGCTCCGAGACGTACGCGGAGGCGAACGGCTCGTTCGGCCTCGCGACGATCCGGAGCCGCGACGTCCACGTGCGGGGCGCGACGATCGCGTTCGACTTCCTCGCGAAGGGCGGGCAGCGGCGCGCGGTCGAGGTCCATGCGCCCGAACTCGCCCCGATCGTCCGCCGGCTGATCGGGCGGGATTCCGCGCGCGACGCCGAGCTCCTCGCGTACCGCGAGGGCAAGGCGTGGCGCGACGTCCGATCGGCCGACGTCAACGCCTACCTGAAGGAGCTCGCGGGCGATGAGTTCTCGGCCAAGGACTTCCGCACGTTCCACGCGACGGTGCTCGCGGCCGTGGGTCTCGCGAGGGTCGAGGCCGAGTCGACGTCCGTCACGTCGCGCAAGCGTGCGGTGTCCGCGGTCGTGCGCGACGTCGCCGAATTCCTCGGGAACACGCCCGCGGTCTGCCGGAAGTCCTACGTGGACCCCCGCGTGATCGATCGCTACCTCGAGGGAAGGACGATCGACCTTCGGGACGTCGACCCGAACGACGACGACCGCCGGTCGCGCGAACGCATCGAGGCGGCCGTGCTCGACCTCCTCGGCTCGAGCCGGAGGACGGCGCTCGCGGCCTGAGGCGATCGAGCGGTAGCGTGCGGGCATGGAGCGCCGCGCGTTCGGCTCGACCGGCCTCGAGATCCCGGTGATCGGCCTCGGCACGTGGTCGGTGTTCGACGTCGCTCCCGACGGCGAAGCCGTCGCGTCCGCCGTGGTCGGCGAGGCGTTCGTCGGCGGCACGCGACTCGTCGATTCGTCACCGATGTACGGCCGGGCGGAGGCCGTGCTCGGCCGCGCTCTCGGCGAACGGCGCACCGAGGCGTTCGTCGCGACGAAGATCTGGGCGCGCACCGCCGACGAGGGCCGCGCGCAGCTCCGGCGGCAGCTCGCGTTCTACGGCGGCCGGATCGACGTCGAGCAGGTGCACAACCTGGTCGCCTGGCGGGAGCAGCTCGAGTGGCTCGAACGGCATCGTGACGCCGGCGAGATCGGGGTGCTCGGGGCGACGCACTACCAGCACCGCGCGTTCGACGACCTCGCGACCGTGATGCGCTCGGGTCGCATCGGCGCGATCCAGGTGCCGTGGAACCCGATCCAACGCGAGGCCGGGCGCGAGATCCTGCCGCTCGCCGCGGACCTCGGGCTCGGCGTGATCGCGATGCGGCCGTTCGCGGAAGGCGAGCTGCTGCCGGGCCCCGCTCCGGCCGAGCTCGCCCCGCTTTCGCCGTTCGGCGTCGAGACCTGGGCTCAAGCGCTCCTGAAGTGGTGTCTCTCGGACCCGCGCGTGCACGTCGCGATTCCCGCCACGCGCGATCCCTCGCACGCGGCCGGGAACGCGGCCGCGGGCACGCCGCCCTGGTTCGGCCCCGAGGAGCTCGCGCTCGTCGAGCGGCTGGCCGGCGCGTGACGACGTTTCACCAGCGAGCTTGCGCTGGACGGTCCTCGCGCCGAGACTTGCGCGAATGCTTCCCCGCCGTCGAGCCCGCCGACGGTCCGTCGCGGCCGCACTCCTGATCCTCGCGTCGTTCTTCGCACCCGTCGCGGCGCACGCCGCGAACGTCCACAAGCACGGGCCGTACAAGCTCGCCCCCGGGGTCAAGCTCTGGAGGATCCGCTCCAAGGGGCCGCACCAGGTTCGCGTGCTGCGCATCGACCCCACGAAGGCGACGGTCGACGTCGGCTTCGCCGCCGACCAGTTCGGCTCGCTCGCGCGCCTGAGCAAGCAGGCCGTCGACAACGGCGCCATCGCGGCCATCAACGGCGACTTCGGCACGCTGAAGGGCGCCCCCACGCACGCGAACATGGTCGACGCCGTGCTCCGCACGAGCGGCATCCACCAGGGCCCGACGTTCTCGGTCGCGGCGGGCGGCGCTCGCGCCTGGGCGAAGACGACGCCGGTCACGGTCGAGGCGACGACGCCCACCCGGGTCTTCAACGTGCGCCGGCTGAACGCGCGGGATCCCGGCCACAAGGCCGTGATCGGGTGGACCGTCGTGGGGGGCGACGTGGAGGACCCCGTGAACGACATGTGCGCGGCGCGCCTGGTCCCCTCCGGGCCGTACCGGTGGAGTGATCCCGCAAACACGGGCGTCGCGCGGTCCTACACGGTGGAGGAACAGCCCGACCCGTGCGTGTGGGGCAAGATGGAGTTCGACCCCGCGGGCGACCCCGGCGCGGTCATCCTCCAGGCACCGCGTGCGTGCGCGTGCGCGAAGCGCATCTCCGACCTCGAGGTGGGGGATCCGGTCGACCTCACCTGGAGCACGAAGGGGCGGCCGAACACCACCGACCTCATCGGCGGTCAGCCGCAGCTCGTGCGCGCGGGCGAGAACGTGGCGCCCGGCCCCGACAAGCCCGGCTACTTCTACGACGCGAACCCACGCACGGGCGTGGGCGTCACCAAGGGCTGCGCGGACGTCGACCCGGGCACGAAGTGCTTCGTGTACTTCATCACCGTGGACGGCCGGCAACCGGGCTGGTCACAGGGCATGACGCTGCCCCGGTTCGCCGCCGAATTCCTCAGGCAGAGCCCTCCGGCCTACTACGCGTTCAACCTCGACGGCGGGGGCGCCTCGGAGATGTGGGTGAGCGCGGAGAGCGACGCCTACTGCCAGCTGCACCCTCCGCCCGGTGGCTGCACGGTCAACCGCCCCAGCGACGGGCACGAGCGGAACACGATTTCGAGCCTGCTCGTGCTTGCGGGCCCGGACTCCGGCGAGCCCATTTGACCGATGGATCAGGACTCGGCCGGGTCACCCCAAGTTGGGTCGTTCGGGCGATGGTAGATCCGGCGTCCGGCGTAAAGATGTTGTGGAAGCCGTAGCCTTCCGATTCAGTTCCTTGAGTCGGAGTGCCGAAGCTCGTACCGTCAGGGTGGCGTACGGCCGTGGGTTCGGCGGAATGTGCCACTCAGGGGGTAGGTGAGGCGGCATGAATCGAGCAAAGGGCCCGCCGGGCGGGAGTTCCACGGTGCGCGTGGTCCTGGGTGAGGCTGCCCATTCTCGATCCCTGCGCGACATCCTCGATCGCGCGGGGTTCGACGTCGTGGGGCACGCCTCGAACCCGGGCGACCTGCTGCGGCTGCTCGCCGTCATCGAGCCCGACGTGATCGTGCTCGACGCCGAGGTAAGCGCCACCGCGGCCCTCTCGGCCCGCGACCTGTCCCCACTCGCGGGAATCGTGGTCGTCTGGCCCGCGGCGGTCTCGTCGTCCGTGGCCGACCGGCAGGTCACGCCGACCCGCGCCGCGCTCGACCTTCCCGAGGCCGTGCGAAGGGCCGTGCGTCCGAAGGACGCTCGGGTGGCGGCTCTCGCGCCGCTCGCCGCGGTTTCCCAGCCGGCGAAGGTCATCCACCTCCCCACGCGGACGCGCAAGCCCTGGCGGCCGCGGGAGCACGCCTTCGGCCTCGTGGCCGCGTCGTTCATCATCGCCGTGGCGGCCCTCGGGCTCCTGCGCACCACCGTCGGCCCCGACGGGGTGATCCTCGGTGAGAGCCCGAGCGGCCAGAGCTCGGGGCCGGTCGTCGCGCCGCCCGACGAGTCGACGAACACGCCCACCCAGCCGGAGCCGCCCACGAACACCGACCATCGCCGGACGCCCGAACGGCTCGAGCCTGTCGTGCTGCTCGCCCAGGTCGCGCCGGCGACGTCCAACCCGCCCGATCACACGAACGAGCCGCCGAAGCCGGACGAGAACGACGGCGGGAACGGCAACGGCGGCGGAGGCGGAGGCGGCGGGGGTGGCGGGGAAGGCCCGGGCAACGGTCACAACAAGGGCTTCAACGGCTACGACAATCCGCGGGTGCCGCTGGTCGGCAGCCACCGCTTCGACACGTCGCAGAACCGCGGCCACCAGCCCTGCGATCCTCAGCCCGAGCACGGCATGGACCACCACGCCGTGCACGGCGCCGGCGGGTAGCTCGGCGTTACTGCGAGGCCGCGTCGAGTGCGGCCGCCAGCCGCTGGGCCGGGCCTCGCACCGCGAGCTCATCCGCGACCTTCTTGAGCGCCTCGTTGTCGCGCTCGCCGCCCCACAGGTCGAGCGGGGCGATCCCGTTCGGCGGCACGATCTCCCGCATCTTCGCGATGTAGTCGGTCGCCTCGCGCAGGCGAGCGCGGAGCGCGGGCTTGCCCTTGAGCGGTCCCGGCCGCGGGGTGTCGCGATCGGCGTCGTCGAGGATCTCCTCGAGCGAGCCGTAGGTCTGGACGAGCGCCCGCGCCGTCTTCTCGCCCACGCCCCGGACCCCCGGGAGCGAGTCCGACGGGTCGCCGCGAAGGATCGCGAACTCCGCGTAACGCGAGGCCGGCACGCCGAACTTCGCGAGGACGCCCGCCTCGTCGTACTCCGCGAGGTCCGAGACGCCCCGGAGCGTGAAGAGCAGCTTCACGACCGGATCCCGGACGAGCTGGATGAGGTCGCGGTCGCCGCTCACGATCTCGATGCGGTCGGCCTTGCCGGCGTCCAGGCAGAACGCCGCGATCGCGTCCTCCGCCTCCCACCCTCGCGTCTGGGCCTGGATCGTGCCGGTGTGCTCGAGCACGAGCCGGAGCATCTCGAACTGCGGCGGCAGCGCCGGCGGGTCGGGGAGACGCTGGCTCTTGTAGCCGGGGTAGATGTCCGTGCGCGCCGTCGGCCGCCACTCGTGGTCGTAGACGTGCACGACCTCGTCCGGCCGGCGGTCGTTCACGAGGCGCGCCACCATGTCGAGGTAGCCGTGCACGGCCCCCACCGGTTTGCCATCGGGCGTGTTCACCGTCTCGCCCATCGCGAAGAACGCCCGGTACATCAGGCTGGAAACGTCGAGGAGCAGCCGCCGCGTCACCGGCGCAGCCTAGTCTGCTCACAGAGGAGCAGCCTGATGCTCACGGTGCGGGGTCGGACGCGACGCCGCTTCCCCGGGGCCCGACCCGGACGCGACCGCAACCGAAACGCCACGGCTCCCTAGGAGCCGGAGAACTCGATCGAGTTCACGGCCTCGTCGCCGATGACCCAGCCGTCGTGGTCGGGAAGGATCTCGTAAGCCTCGCCGGGACCGATCTCCGCCTCTTCGCCGTCGGTCGTGCGGACGCCGAGCCTCCCCGAGAGCAGATACCCGACGTGGTGGACCTGGCAGGTCTCGGTCTTCGCGAGCGGACGAACGTGCTCCGACCACCGCCAGCCGGGCTCGAAGGTGTTCTTGCGCATGGTGAAGTCGCCGACGTGCACGACCTCCACCCGGCCGTGATCGAAGGTCGTCGTCTCGTCCGTACCCGTCACCTTCTTGCTCGTCACACCCATGGTTCGACTCCTTCCTGTGGGGCGTCGAGCCTACCCCTGCGCCGCGCGTTCGTCGTCGCTACCATCGAACGAAAGGAGGCAACGATGGCGATCAAGCGGATGAACCACGCGGTGCTGTATGTGCGCGACGCCGACCGCACGTACGACTTCTACCGGGACGTACTCGGGTTCCGGGTCGTGGGGGAGATGCCCGGCGCGAAGTTCCTCCAGGCACCGGATTCGACCAACGACCACGACCTCGCGCTGTTCAGCATCGGGGATCAGGCCGGGCCCTCGATGGCCGGGCGCGCGACCGTGGGCCTGTACCACATCGCGTGGGAGGTCCAGACGCTCGGCGACCTGCGCGAGATCGCCGCGAAGCTGGCCGAGGCCGGCGCGCTCACCGGCGCCACCGACCATTCGACCACCAAGGCCCTCTATGCGAAGGACCCCGACGGGCTCGAGTTCGAGGTGTGCTGGATCGTGCCGCAACGATTCATGAACGAGGAGCTCGAGGCCGGGAAGAGCCGGCTGCGCCCGCTGAACTTGGATGCGGAGATCGAGCGCTACGGACTGGAGACCGTCGGCGGCGTCTGATCCTCGACGGTCCCGATTCGTGCCTGGCCCCGGGGATTCCCCCATTTCCGCTCAATGTCCGGAGCCCCACGCCCGATGCCTTCACGGGGCCCAGGGCGGGCCACTTCACGACGACTGGGTGGTTCGCCGGGCATGACGATCGAGATGCAAGCCGAGAGGTCGTTCCTGATCGAAACCCAAGAGGAGCGCCTCCAGAGCCTTCTCGAGCGCTTCCGCACCGCGAACCCCACCTTCCGCATCTCCGACGACGTCATTCGGCGCTATCACCTCGCGATGTCCACACGCGGGTTCGTGATCGTGTCGGGGGCGAGCGGCACGGGCAAGACCTGGCTCGCGCAAGCGTACGCGGAGGCGGTGGGCGCCCGCGCGAAGCTCGCGGCCGTCGACCCCAGCTGGTCATCGAACGAGGACCTCCTCGGCTACCTGTCGCCGCTCGACGGCTTCTACCACCACACGCCGTTCAGCGAGTTCGTCCAGGAGGCCGCCCGCGAATGGGACAGCGCGAACTCGTCCGAACGGCCCGCGCGCGAGTTCCACGTGATCCTCGACGAGATGAACCTCGCGCGCGTGGAGCACTACTTCTCGCGATTCCTCTCCGCGATGGAGCTCCGCTCGCGACAGGGAAGCGCGCGGCTCGACCTCGCGCCGGGACACACGTTGGTGCTGGCGCCGAACCTCAAGTTCGCCGGCACCGTGAACGTCGACGAGACCACGCACGGGTTCGCCGACAAGGTGTACGACCGCGCGCAGCTCATCGAGCTGCCGCTGCCGCGCCAGAAGGTCGTGGAGCACCTCGACGAGTTCCCCTACGCGGAGCGCGTGCTCGCGGTGTGGGACGCCGTGCGGGTGATCGCCCCGTTCGGGTTCCGCGTGCTGGACGAGATCCACATGTACGTCGCGGCGGCCGATCAGGTCGGAACGTCGTGGGAGGTCGCGCTCGACGAGCAGCTCGTGCAGAAGGTGCTGCCGAGGATGCGCGGCGCCGACCAGCGACTGCAGGATGGCCTCGACGCGTTCCTCGAGGCGCTCGGCGATCTTGACTTCACGCTCTCGCGTGCGAAGGCTCAGCAGATGCGCGACGAGTACGGGACGCATGGCTTCGCGTCGTTCTTCTAAGCCGGGAACGCGCGGCCGGAAGCGGACGGCGGCGCGCCTGAAGCTCGCGGAGGAGCCGGTCGTCGAGGCGGTCGAAGATCAACCCGACGAGGTCGCGGCGCCCGCGCTCGTGCCGAACGTGCCGCGACTTCCCGATGGGCGCGAGCTCGATCGCCTCCGCGACGCGGTGCGGGGCGCCGGCGACCAGCCGGGGCTCGCGAACGTGCTGCCCCGCTTGCAGCGCGCACATCGCAAGGAGCTCGTGCGTCGCGAGCAGTGGACGTTCGGCGACCTCGCTCGCCACCCGGAACCGCGCGAGCTGATCCGGAGCAGGCGTCGCCCGGGCAACCTCGACGAGCAGGGCAAGCTCATCCGGATCTTCGACTCGCGCCGCGTGCTGGTGGAGGACGTGCACGAGAACCGCGTCGTGCGTCACGCGGTGTTGGAGGTGCGCTCTCGCCTGGCGGCGATCGAGGAGCTCGATGCGTTCCAGCTGCTGAACGAGCTCGACGCCGCGATCTCGCAGGCGCCGTTCCTGCGGCAGGTCGGCGCGCTGAAGGCTCGGCCCACCGAGCCGACGGCCACGCTTTCGGGCGACCCGCTCTATCGAGCGGTGTACCAGGCCTGGCTCACGCTGCAGCGCTGAACCGGGCTCGAAGGTTCAGCCGACGCGCTCGCGAAGTCCTCGCGCCCATTCGACGACGGTTTCGGCCGGCTGATAGTTGAGGATTCGCTCGCGCGGAATGCCCGCGAGCGCTGCCGTCGCGAGTCCGAACGGAAGGAACTCGAGCTCGTCGACGCTGTGCGCATCGCTGCCGATCGAGAACCATCGAACGCCGGCCTCCCCCGCGAGCCTCGCGAGCTCGACGTCGAGGTCCTGCCTCGCGGGGGTCGCGTCGAGCTCCACGGCCTTGCCGAGCCGCGCGGCCTCGTCGAACACCTGCCGCCAATCGGCGGAGAGTCCGACGCGGCGCCCGAACATCCGCGCGCGCGGATGCGCGAGCACGTGGATCGAGGGGTCGCGGATCGCCGTGAGGTACCGCTCGGTCGCCTCCTCCTTCGATCGGAGCCCGGTGTGCAGCGCACCGAGCACGAGGTCGAGGTCGGCGAGCGCCGTAGGTTCCATGTCGCCCGACCCGTCGAGGCGCACGTCCATCTCGATCGAACGCAGGATGCGGAAGGGGTCTCGCTCGCTCGCGAGCTCCGCGTTCAGGCGGTCGATGCGCCGGCCCTGATCGGCGAGCCGCTCCTCGTCCTGGCCGTTCGCGATTCGCAGGCTCTTCGAGTGGTCGGTGATCGCCACGAACGTTCGACCGAGCTCGCGGGCCGCGCTCGCCATCCCGCGGATCGGGAGCGACCCGTCGCTGTCGGTGGAGTGCATCTGGAGGTCGGCGTGCGGCGTCCGTTCCCACGCGGGGTCGGCATCCAGGACCTTGCGGACCTGGGCGTACGTGAGGAAGCCGCTGCGGGTCGCGTCGGGTTCGACCGGATCCGGCGGCCGTTCGAGCCATTCGAGGATCTGCGTCTCCACCCACGGCCCCACCGCGCGGAGCTCGGTGAGCGAGCGATCGGCGAGCGCGAGGTCGGCGGCTTCCTCGGCCCAGAAACGCGACGCGCGCGAAGCGCGTTCGAGCGCCTGCCTGCGATGGCCCTGATGCTCGGAGCCGGCGCGCCAGAGAAGTTCCCCGAGGTCGGCGTTCGACAAGGTCGGGTGTTCCATGTGACGTCGCCTTACCCGCTCGTGCGCGATTTCATGGCTGCGCAGGGAGGTGGTTCCTCGGCGTGCGATCCGGGTACGGGTGGATGGGCGCGGAGCGCCCGAGTCCATTGCTCGAAGGAGGAACCGCATGATGGGCGTCCTGTACGTCCTCGCGAAGACGACCGTGGACCTTCACCTGGAGCTGCCGGGCATCATCGCGCTCGTCGCCGGCATCGTGATCCTGATCTTCCCGAAGGTCCTGAACTACGTCGTCGCCGCCTACCTGATCGTGGTGGGGCTGATTCAGGTGTTCGACCTGCACATCTAGCGGCCTGCCGGCATCGGCGGCAGCTCGGGCGGGACGGGGACCGCTTGCTGGCGCTCCCAGTCCCGGATGAGCTCCGCGAGCTTCACGACGAGCGCTGCGCCGCCCGTGAGCTCGATCGCCTTGCCCACGAAGGTGCGGCGTAGGCCGGGAATGCGCATGACGAAGGGCACCGACACGATCAGCCCGGTCGCGACGAGTCGGCGGAGTCGTCGGCCCGCGGGCGAGTCGAGGAACTCGAGCATCTCGTCGGCGGTCGCCTGGGTTCGGTCTACGACGGCCTGGAACGCGTCCACGGAAGTCCGGTACCCCGAGAGCATCGCCTCCAACCCCGCACAGGGTTGCCTTGTGCAATCGTCCCCAGCGTCTCACGATGCGGGACGAGTCGGCGAGGAGTGAACGTGCTCGCATCGAAGAAGCGCGGACTGCGGCTGGCCGTGGCGCTGGGATGCGTCGTCGTCATCGCGACCGCTTGCTCGTCCGAATCGAGCGGCCCGACTGGGTCTCCGAGCCCGTCGGCGCCGGCGACGAGCGTCGAACAGCCTTCCCCGTCGCCGAGCGAGTCGACCGGCGGTGGCGCGACCGAGCTCGACCTGAGTGGCACGTGGTCGGGCACATGGACCAACACGACGCCGAACAACGCAAACGGGTCCTTCACGATCGAGTGGGTGCAGTCGGGGAGCGATCTCGCCGGCACGATCTCGATCGCGGGAACGCCCTGCCTCGATGGCGGCGACATCACCGGGGAGATCCACGGCGACGCGATCGAGTTCGGGGCGGTGAACGGACAGGTCGCGGTCCAGTACGAGGGCACGCTCCACGGGGACTCGATGTCGGGGACCTACACGACGAAGTGTGGGGACGCCGAGGGCACCTGGAAGGCCTCGAAGAAGGCCTAGCTCAGATCACGCCGGCTCGTGCCGATAGCAACCGGGATGGCCACCGTCGCCACCTCGTTGCCTCGCACGCGTCCGCTGCGGTTGCACCCCATCGTGGTCGCGGTGGTCGCGACCACGCTCGCGGCGGGTGTGTATGCGTGGATGCGTCTGCCGGTGGCGGCGAGCATCCATGCGCACCTCCTCGGATGGTGCACGCGGTTCGCCATGCAGCCGCAGGACTGGCACTGCCGAACGAGCGGTGGACTCGTGGCCGCCGCCTATGTCGGAGGGTCGTTGCTGATCGGGCTCGGCGTGGCGCTGCCGGGGGTGATCCTCGCCGCGAGCGGCCGCCGGCTCTCCGCGATCGTGCCGCTCGGGCTCGTCGCGGTCGCGACCGCGGTGGTGCCGCTGGTGACCTTCGGCCAGGGTGAGTACGGGTCGCTCCTCGGCATCAGCCCGTCGCTGTTCGACTACGGAGCTGGTCGCTCCTTCTGGATCACGCACGCGGCGCTCACCATCGGCCTCGACGCGCTCCTGCTGTCGGTGCCGGCGCTTGCGGTGGGGTACGTGTCGAGGCGGCGGGCGCGTCCCGCGCCGCTGCCGAGGCGCGCTGCGAGGCTCGCCACGCTGGCGGTGGTCGGCGCGGTGGTGGGGCTCCGGCTGCTCTGGTCGCACGCGCCCGACGACCTCGTCGTGCATTCGGCGGCCGACACGTGGATCGCGCTGATGACCATGGGGGTGTTCGCGGCCATGCTCGGCACCGACCGACGGTTCTGGCCGTGGGCGATCGCGCCGGTCGCGGTGCTGTTATCGCTCGGTCCCGCCATGGCGGTGATGTCGCTCAGCAGCAGACTCACGGCGTTCTCGTGGTTCTCCGACGTCGTCCCGCTGGCGTGCGTCGGCCTCGTCGCATCGGCGTGGCGTCCGCTCGCCGAGCGGCTGGTGCGACGCGGAAAGCGTGTCGACGGAACGTCACCGCAAGCGCAGCGGCGCTTCCGTCCTACCGTCGCGCTGAACACGATCGCGGTCATGCTCGTGGCGATCTCGGTCCTCATGCAACGCACCGACCCCCTTCCGATTCAGATCTCGGTCACGCTCCCGACCTATCTGGGTGAGCGGAACGTTGCCAACGACGTGCGCACGAAGCAGAACCTCGACGAGGCCATGCGCGCGATGCGGTCCTATCGGGCGGAGCACGGCACGTTCGAGGGGTTCGACGCCTCGGTGGGCGAGTCCCTCGTGCCCTCGCTCGCATGGAGCGACGATCCCAGTGGCGAGAACCTCGTCGTTCGCGTGACCACGGCGACCGGCGAGCGCGCGCAGCTCCTCGCGGCGAGTGCCTCGGGGTCGACGTTCTGCCTGCGGGCGAAGGGCTCAACCCTCACCTACGGCGTGGCGGAGCACGGCGGTGCCTCGGAGGCGATCGCCGCGTGCGGCTCGATGCCGTGGACCTCGGCGGCGCTGAAGATGTTCGACGTAGAAGCCATGTGTGACGGCATGGACGACCAGGTGATCCTGGTGTGTCGCGCGGTGCAGCGGCTGATCCGTCGGGTGCTCGTCACCAGCCACCCTTCCCGGCCGGTCGGCGCCTAGCGACGCCGTTCGTAGCGCACGACGTACCGGACGTCGTCGCCGTGCTGCCCGCGCCGGATGCGCTCGACGAGCTTCATGCCGACGTGCTCGGCGACCGCGATCGACGGGGCATTGCTCGCGCTCGCGTACGCGCGCACGACGTCGGCACCGAGCGTGCCGAGGATGTAGTCGACGAGCGCGCCGACGGCTTCGGTCGCGTAGCCGCGCCCCTGGGTGGCCGGGGCGATCGTGTAGCCGATCTTCATGACGCCCGGCTCGCCGTCGGCGGGGCTCATGCCGACGTCGCCCACCAGCACGCCGGTCTCGCGTTCGATCACGGAGAGCTGAACCCAGCCACCGGCCTCACCCGGTGACCGCGAGGACATCTCCTCGATCATCGCGCGCACCCCGTCGGGATCGGTGCGATCCCAGCCCTGCCATCGGCGAACGTCGGGGTCGGATCGGTACGCGGAGATCACGTCCGCGTCGTCGGGCACCGATCGTCGAAGGAGCAGCCGCTCGGTCACGAGCGGCTCGAAGGCCGTGTCGGTTTGCATCCCGTCGAAGCGTACCGGCCTCACGGTCCGCCTAGACTTCCCGCACATGGCTGCGTGCCCCTCCTGCGGCGCCGAGAACCCGGAAGGCGCGCGGTTCTGCAACGAGTGCGGCGCGCCGATGCCCGAGGCCGCCGCGAGGACGGGCGGCGAGGTCCGCAAGACCGTCACGATCGTCTTCTGCGACGTGACGGGTTCGACCGCGCTGGGCGAGCGGCTCGACCCCGAGGCGCTCAGGCGCGTGATGAGCCGGTACTTCGCCGCGATGACGGAGGCGATCGAACGCCACGGCGGGACGGTGGAGAAGTTCATCGGGGACGCGGTCATGGCGGTGTTCGGCATCCCCACCACGCACGAGGACGACGCGCTCCGCGCGGTGCGCGCGGCGGCCGACATGCGCGAGGCGCTTCGCCTGCTCAACAAGGAGCTCGAGCGGGACCACGGCGCGACCCTCACGTGTCGGATCGGAGTGAACACCGGCGAGGTCGTGGCGGGCGACGCGACGCGTCGACAGGCGCTCGTCACCGGCGATGCGGTGAACATGGCCGCGCGGCTGGAGCAGGCCGCACCGCCCGGCGAGGTGCTCGTCTCCGACGGGACGCTGAAGCTCGTGCGCGACGCGGTCGTCGCCGACGCCGTCGAGCCGCTCGAGCTGAAGGGCAAGACCGAGCTGGTCGCGGCGCATCGGCTCATCGAGGTGCACGCGGGCGCCGCCGGCGTCGCGCGCCGGATGGACTCGCCGCTCGTCGGTCGCGAACGGCAGCTCGCTCAGCTCCGGCAGGCGTTCGAGGACGTCGTGGCCGATCGCGTCTGCCACCTGTTCACGGTGCTCGGTCCGCCCGGCGTCGGGAAGTCGCGCCTGGTGCAGGAGGCACTCGAGGGGATGACGGGCGCGACGGTACTGGCCGGCCGCTGCCTCTCCTACGGGGACGGCATCACGTACTGGCCGCTCGTCGAGATCGTGCGCGACGCCGTCGGCCGCGACGTGACCGGCGACCTCGTGGGCGCGATCGCCGCACTGCTCCCCGAGGATGAGGCCGCGCAAGACGTGGCAGCGCGCGTCGCGCAGCTCACCGGCGGAACGAGCGACCGCTCGCTGCCCGCCGAGGAGATCGGCTGGGCGGTACGCCGGTTCCTCGAGGGGATGGCGAAGACGCGGCCCCTCGTCGTTGTGGTGGACGACCTGCAATGGGCCGAACCGAGCCTGCTGGACCTGCTCGACCAGATCACCGACTGGAGCCGCGACGCGCCGATGCTCGTCGTGTGCATGGCTCGACCCGAGCTGCTGGACGTTCGAGGCGATTGGGGGGGCGGCAAGCTCCACGCGACCACCGCAGCGCTCGAGCCGCTCTCGGCGGACGAGTCGGGGCGGCTCGTGGCGAACCTCCTCGGCGGCGACGCCCTCGAGGCCCGGACTCGTGAACGGATCGTCGGGGCCGCCGAGGGCAACCCGCTGTTCGTCGAGGAGACGGTCGCGATGCTCGTCGACGACGGGGTCCTCCGACGAGAGGGCGAACGGTGGACGACCGGCGACCTCGCCGAGGTCACCGTCCCCCCGACGATCCAGGCGCTGCTTGCAGCGCGCCTGGATCG
>DATBIS010000102.1:0-50099 GCA_036556805.1 Actinomycetota bacterium
GAGCCGCACGCGCCGGCATCATCGAAACGACCTTCAAGGAGGAGACCGAGACCGACCTGTTCGGCGAGCAGACGGTCCTGTGCGGCGGCATCTCCGAGCTCGTGAAGAGCGGTTTCGAGACCCTCGTGGAGGCCGGCTATCAGCCGGAGATCGCGTACTTCGAGTGCCTCCACGAGCTGAAGCTCATCATCGACCTCATCTACGAGGGCGGCCTTTCGTGGATGCGCTACTCCGTGTCCGACACGGCCGAGTGGGGGGACTACCAGAGCGGTCCTCGCGTGATCGACGACGGTGTGCGCGCACGCATGCGCCAGGTCCTCTCGGAGATCCAGGACGGGGCGTTCGCGAAGGAGTGGATCGGGGAGGCGCAGGCCGGCTTCCCCCACTTCCTCGCGCTTCGGAAGGAGGAGCACCTGTCCCAGCTCGAGCAGGTGGGCCGGGAGCTCCGCCGCATGATGCCCTGGCTGGAATCCGAGGAGAAGGTGGCCCCCGATGACTAACGGCAACGTCGGCGACGTAGACGTCGTCCGGATCTTCGACACCACGCTGCGCGACGGCGAGCAGGCGCCCGGCATCGCGCTCACGCAAGCCGAGAAGGTCGAGATCGCCGAGCAGCTCGCGCGGCTGAACGTCGACGTGCTCGAGGCCGGATTCCCGGTTTCGTCGCAAGGTGAGTTCGAGGCGGTCGCCGAGATCGCCTCGAGCGTGCGAGGGCCGGTGATCGCCGCGCTCGCCCGCACCACCACCGGCGACATCGAGCGGGCGGCCGAGGCGCTGAAGGGCGCCGACCGCTGGCGGATCCACACGTTCATCTCGACATCGGACATCCAGATGAGCGCGATGCTCCGGATGTCGAACACGCAGGTGCTGGACGCGATCCGCGAGAACGTGCGGCTCGCCGTGGGCTACACGGACGACGTCGAGTTCTCGGCCCAGGACGCCACGCGCACGGAGCTCGCGTTCCTGCTCGAGTGCTTCCGCGTCGCGGTCGAGGCCGGCGCAACCACGATCAACGTCCCCGACACCGTGGGGTACGCCACGCCGACGGAGTTCGGCGAGCTCGTGCGGCTCGTTCGGGAATCGGTGCCGGACCCGGTCGTGATCTCGACCCACTGCCACAACGACCTCGGCATGGCGGTGGCGAACTCGCTCGCCGGCATCGAGCACGGCGCGCGCCAGATCGAGGTCGCGGTGAACGGAATCGGCGAGCGTGCCGGAAACTGCTCGCTCGAGGAGGTCGCGATGATCATCCGCACGCGCGGCGAGCACCTCGGCGTGCGACACGGGCTGAACCTGAAGGAGATCACCCGCACGTCGCGCCTCGTGAGCATGACGACCGGCTATTCCGTGCAGCCGAACAAGGCCGTGGTCGGTTCGTCGGCGTTCGCCCACGAGAGCGGCATCCATCAGCACGGCGTGCTGAGCAACCGGGCGACCTACGAGATCATGGACCCCGTCGAGATCGGCCTCGAGGGCAACCGGATCGTGCTCGGCAAGCACTCCGGGCGCCACGCGTTCGTCGATGCCCTCACGAAGCTCGGCATCGCGCTCGACGACGAGCAGCTCAATCGCACGTTCGCACGGTTCAAGGACCTCGCCGACCGCAAGATCACGCTCACCGACCAGGACCTCGAGGCGATCGTCTCCGAGGAGATCGGCGGCGGGAAGGAGGACGTTCTCGTGCTCGAGGCCGTCCAGGTCGCGGGCGGGACCCACCTCGCTCCCACGGCGACGGTCCGACTCCGGCGCGGCGAGGAGCTGATCGAGGAGTCGGCGATGGGCGACGGCATGATCGACGCAGCCTGCGGGGCGATCCAGCGCGCGGCGGGCGTCGAGGCGCGGCTCGTGAGCTTCCACGTCTCGAGCGTCACCGGCGGATCCGACGCCTTGGGCGACGTCGTCGTGCAGCTCGACGTCGAGGGCCTCAGGGTGACGGGGCGCGGCGTGGCCACCGACGTGGTCGAAGCCTCGGCGCGTGCTTATCTCGCCGCGATCAACCGGGCCCTCCAGGTGCAGGAGGGCGAACGCGACGCGGCGAGCGAGCCGGCGCCGTGACGGGCTCCTACCGCCTCGGCGTCATCGCCGGCGACGGCACCGGGCCCGAGGTCGTGCGCGAGGGACTCAAGGTGTTGGAGGCCGTTCGGGAGGGGTTCGACGTCGAGCTCGTCACGTTCGACCTCGGCGCCGCCCGGTATCTCCGTACGGGCGAGACGCTGCCCGACGGCGACCTCGAGACGCTCCGCGGCCTCGACGGCATCCTGCTCGGCGCGGTGGGCGACCCCCGCGTGAAGCCGGGGATCCTCGAGCGGGACCTGCTGCTCCGCATGCGGTTCGAGCTGGGGCAGTACGTGAACCTGCGTCCGGTCGTGCGCTACCCAGGCGTGCAGACGCTGATCCCTTCCCAGGCGGAGGACGACGTGAACTTCGTGGTGGTCCGCGAGAACTCCGAGGGCCTCTACACCGGCGCGGGCGGGTTTCACCGCAAGGGCACGGAGCACGAGGTTGCCGTGCAGGAGTCGATCAACACGCGACACGGGGTCGAGAGGATCGTGCGGTACGCGTTCGACCTGGCGCGCATGCGCCGGCGGAAGCTCACGCTCGTGCACAAGACGAACGTGCTGACGTTCGCGGGGGACCTCTATCAACGCGTGGTGGACGAGGTCGGCGGCGAGTACCCGGACGTCGAGCGCGACTACGTGCACGTCGACGCCGCGTGCATCTACTTCCTGGAGTCGCCCGGCCGGTTCGACGTGATCGTCACCGACAACCTGTTCGGCGACATCATCACCGACCTTGGCGCGATGCTGCAGGGCGGGATGGGCATCGCGGCTGGAGGGAACATCAACCCGGACGGCGTCTCGATGTTCGAGCCGATCGGCGGCACCGCTCCCGACCACACCGGCAAGGGCACGATCAACCCGCTCGCGGCGATCGGCGCCGTGCAGATGCTCCTCGCGCAACTCGGCGAGGACGAGGCTGCCGCGCGCGCCCGCGCCGGCATCCGGTTCGCGTGCTCGAAGGTGTCCTCGATGCGAGCGGGCGAGATGGGCTTCTCGACGAGCGAGGTTGGCGACCTCGTCGTGGAGGGCGCGGCGCGATGAGCTCACCGACCCGCCGCGTGGAGCTGTACGACACGACCCTGCGCGACGGCGCACAGGGCACGGGGTTCTCGTACTCGATCGAGGACAGGCTTCGGATCCTCCACAAGATCGATCAGCTCGGTGTCCCCTACATCGAGGGAGGCTGGCCGGGCGCGAACCCGCGCGAGACCGAGTTCTTCAAGCTCGCGTCGAAGGAGCAGCTGCGCCACGCGACGCTCACGGCGTTCGGCATGACGCGACGGGCGGGGGAGAGCGCCGAGTCGTCGGCGGTCCTGCGCGACCTGCTCGACGCCGGCACCGAGGTCGTGTGCCTCGTCGGGAAGTCGTGGGACCTTCACGTCACCGAGGCGCTCCGCACCACTCCCGACGAGGCGATCGCGATGGTAGGCGACTCCGTCGCGTTCCTGCGCCGCGAGGGGCGGCGCGTGTTCTTCGACGCGGAGCACTTCTTCGACGGGTATCGAAGCGACGCGGCGTTCGCGCTGCGCGTGCTGGGGGCCGCCGAGACCGCCGGTGCCGAACGGCTCGTGCTCTGCGACACGAACGGAGGGATGCTCCCGCTCGAGGTCGCACGCGTGGTGGGCGAGGTGCGCGACGGCGTGTCGGTGCCGCTCGGGATCCACGTGCACAACGATGCCGGCTGCGCGGTCGCGAACTCCCTCATCGCGGTCGACCAGGGCGTCGTGCAGGTCCAGGCCGTCGTGAACGGCTACGGGGAGCGCACCGGCAACGCCGACCTGATCCCGATCGCCGCGAACCTCGCGTTGAAGATGGAGGTGGAGTGCCTGCCCCCGGGCGCCGTCGAGCGGCTCACCGAGGTGGCGCACTACGTGGCGGAGGTCGCGAACGTGTCGCCCGACTCGCGCCAGCCGTACGCCGGCCGGTACGCGTTCACCCACAAGGCCGGGCTGCACGCGAGCGGCGTCGCTCGCCGGTCGGATGCCTACGAGCACGTGCCCCCCGAGATCGTCGGCAACCGGCGTGGGGTCGTGGCGAGCGACCTCGGCGGCGGCGCGACGATCAAGATGAAGGCGCTCGAGTTCGGCCTCGCGCTCGACGAGGGCTCGATCCCGTCGGTCCTGCACGACCTCAAGGACCTCGAGGCGCGCGGGTACACGTTCGAGGTCGCCGACGCGTCGCTCGAGCTTCTGATGCGCCGCGCCGACGGCTGGCGGCAGCCGTTCTTCGAAATCGAGAGCTTTCGCGTGCACGTCGAGCAGGGTGCGGGGGACGACGCCTCGCTCGCCGAGGCCACCGTGAAGGTCGTCACGAAGGGGACCCGGCACATCGAGAGCGCCGAGGGCCAGGGTCCCGTGGGCGCGCTCGACAACGCGCTCCGCAAAGCGCTCGCGAACGACTACCCGGAGCTCGACCTGATGTCGCTCGAGGACTACCGGGTGCGCGTGCTCGACGACACGCACGGCACCGGCGCCGTCGTGCGCGTGCTGATCGACACGTCGAACGGCGAGCGCGAGTGGACGACGGTGGGGGTGAGCGAGAACATCATCGAGGCCTCGTGGGAGGCGCTCACCGACGCCTACCTCTACGGCCTGCTCCATCCACGCGAGGACCGCGAGGGCTGAGCGTGCGCATCCGCGAGGCGTCACCCAACGACGCTCGCGCGATCGCGGAGGTGCACGTGGCTTCGTGGCGGTGGGCGTATCGCGGGCTGATCCCCGACGACTTCCTCGAGGGGCTCTCTGTGGACGATCGCGAGACGCGCTGGCGGGAGGGGCTCACGGAACGGTCGCCCGGTCGGGCCTGTGTCGTGGCCGACGATCATCAGGGCCGCCTCGTGGGGTTCGCAGCGTTCGGGACCGCGGCCGATCCGGCGAGCTCCCCGGAAGGATCCGGCGAGGTGCATGCGATCTACGTCGACGAGTTCGTCGCCGGCACGGGCGTCGGCCGAGAGCTGTTCGGGGCCGCGGCGGCCGGCCTTCGCGAACTGGGGTACCAGCGCGCGTTTCTCTGGGTGCTCGCGACGAACGATCGGGCCCGACGCTTCTACGAGAAGGCCGGCTGGTCATGGGACGGCGCGGAGAACACGCACCAGTTCGAGTGCGCGAACGAGCCGATCGTCCGGTACGTCACCCATCTCTAGACGGCTGCGTTGTTCTGGACGATCCGAGCGATCGAGTCCTCCAGCTTCACGGCCGCCGTCTTCGACATGCCCTTGGAAAGGATCGAGAACTCGGCCCACGCCTTCTCGTGCTTGAGCCACACCCAGCCCGAGAGCGCCGAGATCCCGTCGAGGGTGCCGGTCTTCGCGCGCACGCGGACGCCCTTCAACCGATCCACGAGGGTGCCCTGGCCGCGTCGCGGGAGCGCCGCACGAAGGTTCTCCAGCCACGAGGCATCGTCGGCGACCCAGAGGAGCTTGACGATCCCGGACGCGGTGACGCGGTTCGCGTACGACAGGCCCGAGCAGTCGTGGTGCGTGAAGCTCTTCACGCCGTTGGCGTCCTCGTAGGTCGAGATCGCGTTCGCGCCCTTCACGATCGTCCCGGGCGGGCCGCTGATCTCCGCGCCGAGCCCCTTGCCGAGCACCTCCGCATAGAAGTTGATCGACGCCACGTTCATCTTGCGAAGGAGGACCTGCATCCGAACGGACTCGATCTTCGCGACCGTCGTGAGCCCGTTGCCCGGGTCGCCGACTCCGGGCTTGCCCGAGACCGGGATGCCGCGTCCTTCGAGCTGGTGCAGCAGCGACGTCGCGGCTCGATGCTCCGGATCGTCGATGTGGCCGCCGTTCGGCCCGACGTTGCCCTCCCACGTGAGCGCGGTGGGGAGCGGGATCTCTTCCGCGGGGAAGTCGTCCTTCCATCCCACGGCCCACCAGTCGTGGGAGAAGTAGCTCGTCGAACCCATCACGCGCCCGTGCACGCGTTCGATCCCGGCCTGCTTCATCTGCTTCGCGAGGTCGATCATCTCCGACTTGCCCGTGCGCGGGTCACCCCGTCCGACGATCCAGACGTTGCCCTCGATCACGCCGTCGCCGTCGGGAGCGTTCTCCGCCCGAACCCGGGTGGGGAGCCGCACGTCGGGACCCATCGCGTCGAGGATCGCCATCGAGAGGAGGAGCTTCTCGTTCGACGCCGGCGTGCGCCGGACACCGGCACGGTGGCGATACAGGAAGTCGCCCTGGTAGCCGACCACGACCGACATCGCGTGGCCGGCTACGAGGTCGTCGATGCGTTCCTCCCACCCCGCCGGGGCGGCGGCGGCCTCGACGGTCTGGGGGCCGGCGCGGGCAAGGCCCGGAGCGAACGCGATGAGCGTGAACGTGAGGGCGCAGGCGAGCGGGAGGCGGGCACGCACCCGCCGCATGCTACGCGGTCGGCCTAGACGACGCGAGCGCTCCGGTCAGGGCGCCGCGCCGGACGCTCGAAGCGCGCGAGGATCGCGACGAACACGACCAGGAACACGGCCGGAACCGCAATCCAGAGCGGGCGCTCGAGCCACCACCGCACGGTGCTGTCGGTCTCGCGCCCGAAGCCGAGCGGCCACAGCACGAGGACCGCGAGCACGTACGCGGTCATGTGCCACAGGAAGAGCGTCATGACGACGGTGTTCCCGAGCACGACGGCCTTCCAGGGCCGGGGTCGCGCGAGCCAGCGCGACACGATCGGCCTCGCGAGCATCGCGAGGCCGATCGACCAGAAGGTCATGGCCACGAGCGCGAGCGTCGGCGGGTTCATGTTCGAGATCGGTTCGTTGTCGGTGCCCAGCAGGCTCTTCGGGTAGTGGGGGAGGCCCGAGAAGAACTCGGGGCCGTGGCCGAACCAGATCGGCGGGTTCGTGAGGAGGATCAGCGTCGCGAGGCCGGCGAGCGCGATCGCCACCCATCGCGCGCGCGAGATCCGGGCGAACGTGCCGTCCGCGTAGAAGTAGCCGAGTTGGTGCGCGAGGAGCCATACGCTTGCGACGTTCGGGATGCGGGCGGCCTCGATGCCGCCGGCGAAGCCGAAGGCGTCGCCGGCGGCGGCCGCGAGCAGCAGCACCGCCGGCACGGCTGCGCCGTACCGGCGGTGCAACCCGATCGTGACCGGCGAGACGAGGACCACCAGGATGTACACGCCGAGGAACCAGAGCGGACCGAACGGCACCGTCGCGGGCGGCGGCTTCACGCCGCGCCAGAGCCCGGTCCCGCAGCAGTCGATGAGGTGGAGAACGACCTCGATGCCGATCCAGACGAAGACGAACAGCGCGGTGGGCTTGAGCAGCCGCTCCATCCGGGTTCGCAGGAACCGGCCGGTCCCCTCTCCCCGTCTCCGCATCGACTCGAACGCGGTGAGGTTCGCGAACCCGCCGACGAAGAAGAAGATCGGGATCACCTGCAGGAACCAGGTCGCGAGCCAGAGCCACGACGTCTCGCCGATCGCAGAGACCGTGAAGATCCTGCCGTCCTGCCATCGATTCATGCTGATGAACCAGTGACCGAGCACGACGGCGGCGATGCTCGCGGCCCGGAGGAAGTCCACGTAGCGGTCGCGCGTCGCCGGCGTCTGCTCCGCGATGCGGTCGAGCGAAGAGCTCATGTCGATCCTAGGAGGAGCCTACGCCGCTGCGGCCGTGCGTTCCCTGCGGATCAGCCCTTCGCGAGCGCCTCCGCCTCGGCCTCCATCTGACGGCGCTCGTCGAGCAGCGTCTCGAGGTCCGCGGGGGGCATCGGTTTCGCGAAGAGGTAGCCCTGGCCGAGGTCGCAGTTCATCTCCAGCAGGCGTTGCAGCTGGTCGGCGCGCTCGATGCCTTCGGCAACCGGCTTCAGGTTGAGGATGCCGGCGAGCTCGATGACCGCGGCGGTGAGGGCCGACGACTCTCCGCCCTCCGAGACGGCGTCGATGAACGACTTGTCGACCTTCAGGATGTCGACGGGGAAGCGGCGGACGTAGTTCAGCGACGAGTACCCGGTGCCGAAGTCGTCGATCGCGAGCTTCACCCCGAGCTCCTTGAGCTCGGTCAGCCGCGCGATCGAGAGCTCCATGTCCGCCATCATCACGCTCTCGGTGATCTCGAGAATGAGCGAATCCGCCGCGAGACCCGTCTCGTGCAGGATCAAGCGAACCTCATCCACGATCTCCGGACGCTGGAGCTGGCGCGCGGAGAGGTTCACCGCCATGTGGAACTCGGGGTCGCTTGGGTACTGCTCCTGCAGCCGGACGGCGGCCTCGCACGCAGTCTGCAGCACCCACCGCCCGATCGGCACGATCAGGCCGGTCTCCTCGGCGAGGGGGATGAAGTCGAGCGGCGGCACGAGGCCGCGCACGGGATGGATCCACCGGATCAACGCCTCGACGCCGGAGATCCGCCCGCTCTCGAGCTCGATGACCGGCTGGTAGTGGAGCTGGAACTCCTCGTGTTCGAGTGCGCGTTGCAGGTCCGCCTTCAGCTCGAGGCGCTTGAGCGCCGTGTCGTGCATCGCCGGCTCGAAGACCTGGTACCGGCCCTTGCCGTTCTCCTTCGCCATGTACATCGCGACGTCGGCGTTGCGCAGGAGCTCCTCCACGCCGCCGGCGCGGCCCTGCTCGCCCTCGGCCACCGCGATGCCGATGCTCGCCCGCGCGAAGACCTCCTTGTTCTCCAAGAGGAAGGGGTCCTCGAGCATCTGCAGGATCCGATTCGCGACGTCGGCCGCTTCCACCCCCTCGCCGTCCTCGAGGAGGATCGCGAACTCGTCACCGCCGAGCCGTGCCGCGGTGTCGGCGGCGCGAAGGCACGTCTTCAGTCGCTCGCCGACCTCATAGAGCAGCTGGTCGCCTGCCGCGTGGCCGAGCGAGTCGTTGACGGTCTTGAAGTCGTCGAGGTCCATGAACAGGACGGCGACCGGCCGGTCGTCTCGCTCCTGGCGCTCGAGCGCGTGCACGACGCGGTCGCGGAACAACGCCCGGTTCGCAAGGTTGGTCACCGGGTCGTTGAAGGCCTGGTGCGCGAGCTGCTCCTCGAACGCCTTGCGCTCGCTGATGTCGCGGACATTGAGCACGATGCCCTTGACGTTCGCGTCGTCGAGCAAGTTCGTCCGGAGGATCTCGACGTGCACGATCGAATCGTCCCGGCGGCGGATCCGAAACTCGATGAGTCCCGTGTGGCCGTCCTCGTCGCCTCTCGTCGTGAGAAAGCTGAGCACGCGGGTCTTGTCGTCGGCGTAGACGAGCTCGGCGAACTTCGTCCCCTCGAGCTCGTGCGGCTCGAACCCAAGCACGCGGGACGACGATGGGCTCGCGTAACGGATCGAGGTGTCCGGCTCGACGACGGTGACCACGTCGCTCGCGTTCTTCACCAGTGAGGCGAAGCGAGCCTCGCTCTGTCGCAGCAACAAGTCTTCCGTGAGAGCGGCGCTCTCGAGCGCCAACGCCACCTGCAGGGAAAGGGCCTCGAGGCTGTCCACCACCGAGCTCGGGAGATCACCGTCCACGGCGAGAACCATGAGGCCGCGCATCTCCTCGCGGATGAACAAGGGTGCGACGAGGACCGTGCCCCCCGTTTCGGGAAGGGCGAGAGGACCTCGCAAGGCGCTCTCGTTCGATCTCACCTGGAAGGTTTGGCGCTCACGAAGTCGTGCCTGCTTCCATTCCTGCAAGGCGGACAGGGGGAATCGGCGACCGAGCGCGTTGTCCGTGCCGCCAGCGGAGGCGACCACGACGAGCTCGTGATCGGAGCCCTCCACCTCCTCGCACATGCGAATCGCGGACAGGTTGCCGGCCAGCGACCGGGCTGCTTCGATCGCCGCGGCGTGGATGCTTTCTCGGTTGGTGGCCGTGACGAGGGCGGCGCCAGCGTTGCGAAGAGCCATCTCCCGAGACGCGGATTGCTCCTGCTTGCGGACCAAGCCTGCCATCCGGGCGACCACGAGCAGGAAGAGCAGTACTGAGGAACCCAGCAGGACCGGGCTGTCGACTTGCTCGCCCCTGGCGAGCTCGATTCCTTGAATCGTTGGAGCCGTCAACGACACACCGGCGAGGATGAGGAGCCGGGCGCGCGTCAGCCTCGTTCGGAGCTCCGGGGTGAATTGAGAGAGCTGGCGGATCGACGGGTGCATCGCCGCGGCACCGAAGAGCAGGTAGAACGCGCCCCACCCGCCCTCCAGCAGACCCGTCTGGTTGTCGTAGCCACCGTGGAGAAGGATCCACGAGTAGATGCTGTCGGTGACGAACAACGCGACGACCGCGGCCACCATGAGGTAGAACGCCGGCGGTCGGCGGCCGGCACCGACCGCCAGTCGAATGGCGACGGTCAGCAGCATGAGATCCATGAGCGGATAGCCCATGGTGACGAGCTTCTGTATGAGGGTGAGCGAGGAGTCGTGTGCGTACGGAGCGATCAGGAAGATCCACGAGAGCACGCCGACGCCGATGGCCACGATGAGCGAGTCGATGGCGCTTTCCCGGTCCCTCCCCGGGTTCCTTCGCCGTACCAAGAGCAGGATTCCGAGAATGAGGCAGGGGTACACCGAGAGGTAGAAGATGTCGCCGATCGACGGAAACGGGACCTCGGTTCCGAACAAGCGGTCGTAGTTGTACGTGATGACGTCGCCGGCGACGAAGAGCGTCTGGCCGAGTGCGATCAAGGTCCAGGGCGTACGGTGTTGCAGCTTGTGGGAGCGGGCCGCGATCAGAATGACGATGGGGGAGGAAATCCCTATCGCGTTGAACAGGAGTCCAACGCGGATTGGATGCACGAACAGAAACGCAGCGGTGGACGCCCCGCCGACGAGAAGGTACGCCAACCATGCCCGGCGACTCATAGGCTGAATATCGGGCTGGATGCCCCCGTACCTTAGACCGCGATCAGCTACCTGAATCAGGGTACGGGCGTGCCTCTCGACTCGTCATGACAGGCGTGGTGACGGTTCCACGAGGTGGGACTCCGACGGCACCGGCAAGGGCTCGTTGCGAGGACGCCTCGATGGGACCGGGGCATCGTCCTCGATCGCTCGCATGCCCGGCAGAAACAGGAATGCCAGCGTCACCGCGGCGCCGAGGAGGCCGGCCGCGATGAGCGTCGTTCGCGAGCCGATCAAGGCAGCGACCGGCCCCGTGAGTGCGAAGCTCACCGGCAGCAATCCGGTCGAGATGAACCAGTCGAGGCTCGAGACGCGGCCGAGGAGACGTCGCGGAACCAGGCGATGCTTCGTGGTCGCCCACACGATCGTTCCTGCCGTCTCCAGCGCGTTGAACAGGAAACACGCGATCATCGCCTGCCATGGCACTCGAGCAAGGCCGTAGCCGGCGACCGCGAGCGTCGAACACGTCCAGGTGACGTACATGAACGTGATGTAGCGCGGGGGCGCGCCGCGCTGCCCGATCACGATGGCTCCCAGGATCGCGCCCACGCCGCCCATCGCAAGGACGAGCCCGAGATCGCCGGCGTTGCCTCCCATCTCGTTCTTCACGATGAAGGGAAGAAGCACCTCCTGCGGCCCCATGAACAGGAGGTATGCAAAGGTTGCCGCGAGCAGGGTGCCCCAGAGCCAGACCCGTGATCGCACGAAGCGGAACCCCTCTCGGATGTCTCGGATCATGGAGTCCGAGTGGCTCCGGTCCGCCTCAACACCCCGAGATCGCATCAGGGCGACGGCGACGATGGAGGCGCCGAACGTCGCAGCGTCGAGGAAGAACGCGTCTCCCACGCTCCAGCTCGCGATCACCCAGCCACCGATCGCCGGTCCGGCGAGCCGCCAGGCCGCCGGTCGAACGAATTGGTCGAGGGAATTCGCCTGGGCGAGTTGCTCGACGGGAACGAGATCGGGCACGATCGCGTCGAAGGCCGGTCCGAAGAAGGCCGTACCGGCACCGTAGACCGCGGCGAGCGCCATCAGGTGCCAGAGTTCCAGCGAGCCGGTCAACGACAGCGTGCCGACGGCCGCGACCGCGCACCCGCGGACCGCATCCGCGGCGATCATGACCCGCCGGCGATCGAAGCGGTCGCTCACGAGCCCGCCGGCGAGCAGCAAGGCGATGTGCGGAACGGACATCGCGATGCCGACGACCGAGAGGGCGGTCGGTGCGTTCGAGATCTCGTACACCTGCCAGGCCAACGCCACGAGGAAGATGCCGTCCCCGACAAGCGAGACGGTCATGCCGATCCAGAGCAGGCGAAAATCCCGCGACCGAAGCGGCGCGAGCATCAAGGTTCGTCTGCGGATTGGTGGCGGAACCGGGCCGACGTCGTCTGCCGGACGTCTCGTGAGTGCGTGCCGTGCACTCCTACCGCCGATGGCAGGTCGTCCTCGGGGGTTGCAACCGGCTCGTTAGGGGCGGCCCGTACCTGCGTCAGCTCCTCGCGCTGACGCTCTCGCTCCTTGAGCTCACGGAGGGCGGTAGCGGCGGCAAGCCAAAGCCCGGCAGTGGCCATGGCATGCATATCGGACCTCGACGCGGGGTCCTTGAGCCGTGCAGGCTCGAGCGTGCGGTCTCCAGACAATCAGCCCGGTGATCCGGGGCGAGAGTCGTGGAGGGGGTGGTTCCTTCCGGTCGACGGATCGAGCTCTCGGACGAGCATGTCGTACAGCCGATGAACATCCGGCGAGCTCGCGAACTCCGGCCGTTCCGCCATCGCTTCGCGAAGGTCGTCGAGTGCGACATGCATGAGGCCACCTCGGTCCGTTCGCCCCCGAGCGCGTGCGATGCCGTCGGCATAGGAAGCCTCCGCTCGCTCGCGGAGCCCGGCCGTGAGCTGCGCCAAGGCCAGGTCGAAGCGCACGGAGATCCAATGCTCGTCGTTCACGAGTGCGGCCTCGAACGTCTGGATGGCGCGAGCGTGGCGGCCGAGGCGGTATTGACACCAGCCGACGAGCTCGAGCAGTTCGGGTTCGGCGATCATCCGATCCCGTCCCGCCTCCTCGATCTCCCGGAACATCCGGGCCGCCTCGTCGACGTCGCCGAGCCGCCGCAGGACGTTGGCGAGGCCGAGACGAGCCCAAAGATCGTCGCGCCTCAATGCCAGCACCGCGGCGTATGCGGAGCGGGCCGCGGGCAGGCACTCGGTCCCGAGATTTTCGAGAGCCCACGCCTTGGCCGCAAGCGCGTCCGCGTTGATGGGATCCATCTCGACTGCGGCATCCAGCTCGCCGAGCGCCGCGCGGTAGTCACCCGATTCGTTGAAGCGGTGAGCGCGCTGGATTGCCTCAGCGATCGCGCTCACGGCCGGTCCCTTCTTCACGTCGACGAACGACTGCCAAGCGTCACCTCGCCGGTGTCCTCTGCCCGTTCCTAGACGGCCGCCCGCGCCTGCTCCAGCTGGAAACGGTCTTGGAGCGACCCGAGAACCGCGAGGAGCTCGTCGATCTCCTCGTCGGTGTTCGCCGCCGTGACCTGGATCCGGAAGCCCACCTCGTTCTTGGGCACCAGGGGGTACGCGGCCATGGTGGCGTAGATTCCGTGCTCGAAGAGGTAGCGCCCGACCTCGTCGATCTCTTCGTGATCGGCGAGCGGGACCTCGACGATCGGATAGCCGGACCGGTTGGGCGTCGAGATGCCGAGCTCGTGCAGGGCGCAGAGCACGCGCGCCGTCTTCCGGTGGAGCTCCGCGCGGCATTGGTCGCCGCGCACCCGATTGACCTCCAACCCGGCGAGCACGGTGGCGAGCGAGGCGATCGGCGACGGCCCCGAGTACAGATACGGGGGGGCGAGCACCTTCAGCACGTCCTTCAGACGCGTCGGGAGCGCGATGAATGCGAGGAGCGACGAATACGCCTTCGAGAACCCGGCCACGAAGATGCTGTGGTCGTATGGCACGTCCTGGTGCCGCATGATCCCGTTGCCTTGCGAGCCGTAGTCGCAGAGCTCGTCCGGCGTGCGCTCGCCCACGACGCCGAAGCCGTGCGCGTCGTCGACGTATAGCAGCGCGTCGTGTTCGCGAGCGATCGAGGCGAAGGCCGCGACGTCCGGCCCGTTGCCGGTCATCGAGTTCACGCCGTCCATCGCGATCACACGCGGGAGCCCGGGGTCGCTGGAACGCATCAGCTCCTCGAGATGATCGGGGTCGTTGTGACGGAACCGCACGACCGTGGCACCGTGCCCGGCCGCGTACATCGAGCCGTCGTAGATCGTCTTGTGGGCCCGTCCGTCGAGGAAGATCGTGCCGTCACCGACGAGCACGGGGATGACCGACGTGTGGATGTGCGTGATGGTGGGCAGGAGCAGCACGTCCTCGCAGCCCAGGAGCTCGGTCATCTGCTCTTCGATCTCCTCGTACATCCGCGGGCTGCCGAGAAGGCGAGACCACGACGGGTGCGTACCCCACTTCGCGAGGTAGTCGGGGACGGCCGCGATGATCTCGGGGTCGACGTCGAACCCGAGGTAGTTGCACGAGGCGAAGTCGGCGAGCCATCGATCGCCGATGCGGATCCGCCTGCCGATTTGCTCGTCGATGACGGCGTCCACCATCGGATGAGTATTCTTCAACCGCGTGAGGTCCGAGACGGTCTCCACCCATCGGTCGAGCCAGCCGTCGCCGCCCCGACGCCTCGGCTTCGCGTTCGGCGAAGGTGGAGCGGGCAGGTCGCTCGCGCGACGCGTCAGCCGATCGGCGGCGCGCCGCCGCGGCGGGGGATCCTGCATCACCATGGTTCAACGGGGATCGGTCGATCGGGCCATCGACTTGATCGCACGGCGGGCATCCCCCGGATGACCTCGGACAACCGGTCGCCCGTCGAGCGGGGACGGCTCGTCGCCGCGCTCGCGATCGTCGCCCTGCTCGGCACGCCGACGCCGTCGTTCGGGGTGCACTCGAGGACGATCACGAACGCCTCCGACGCGATCGCGGCCGACGTGCCCGTCATCGCGGCCGCCGGCGACATCGCGTGCGATCCCGCCGACCCGGCGTTCGACGACGGGAAAGGCGCGGGGGACCGATGCCGCGCCCTCGCGACCAAGAAGCGGCTCGACCACGTCGACCCGGATCGCGTGCTCGCCCTCGGGGATCTCCAGTACCCGAACGGCGCGTACCTCAAGTTCCTCAGCTCCTACGCGACGAGCTGGGGCGAGCTCCGCTCGATCACCGCTCCGGTGCCGGGCAACCATGAGTACCTCACGCCCGACGCGCACGGCTACTTCCGGTACTTCGGTGACCTCGCCGGGAACGAGGGAGCGGGTTACTACAGCTACGACCTCGGTGCCTGGCATCTGATCGCGCTGAACTCGGAGTGTTTCGCCGTCGCGTGCGAGAAGGGCTCCGAGCAATACGCGTGGCTGAAGGCCGACCTCGAGGCGTCCACGGCCGACTGCACGCTCGCGTACTGGCACGAGCCGAGGTTCTCGTCGGGCCCGCACGGCGGCACGACCGCCGTCCTCCCGTTCTGGCGGCTCCTGTACCGGGCCGGCGCCGACGTGGTGCTCTCCGGCCACGACCACATCTACGAGCGCTTCCGCCCCCAGGAGCCGACGGGCGCCCTCGACCAGGCGTTCGGCATCGTGGAATTCGTGGTCGGCACCGGAGGGTCGGAGCACTACCCGATCGTGGACGTTCAGCCGAACAGCGCGCGGCGCCGTTCGAACGCCTTCGGCGTCTTGAAGCTTCGCCTGCGTGACGACTCGTTCGTGTGGCGGTTCATGGCGATCCCGTCGACGCCCTTCGTCGACCGCGGCTCCCGGGACTGCCACGGCGCGCCGGCCTGATGCCGTTGGCCCACTAGACTCTCCGGACCCCGACGACGGAGGAGCGCGCCCCGTGAAGACCATCGACCGCTCGGTGATCGCCGGCCTGATGGAACGCGAACGCGCGACCTTCCGCCGGCGGCATCGGCGCTCCGGCACGCTCGCCGAGGAGGCGAAAGCATCGCTCCTGTACGGCGTGCCGATGAACTGGATGACGCGGTGGCCGGGGGACTTTCCCGTCTTCGTCGACCGCGCCGAGGGCGCGCGCTTCTGGGACGTCGACGGAAACGAGTTCGTCGATCTCTGCCTGGGCGATACCGGCGGAATGGCGGGCCACGCCCCGAAGGAGTCCGCCCACGCGATCGCCGAGCAGGCGGCGAAGGGCATCACGCTGATGCTCCCGGTGGAGGACGCCGCCTGGGTCGGCCGCGAGATGACCCGCCGGTTCGGCCTTCCCTTGTGGCAGTTCTGCCTCACGGCAACCGACGCGAACCGGTTCGTGCTGCGATGGGCGCGCGAGATGACCGGTCGACCGAAGATCGTCGTGCACAACTGGAACTATCACGGGACGGTCGACGAGTCGTTCGCCCGGCTCGGTTCCGACGGTTCGACGATCGAGAGCGAAGGGAACGTGGGCCCGCCGGTCGACGTCGGGCTCACCACCAAGGTGGTCGAGATCAACGACCTCGAGGGACTCGAGCGAGCGCTCGAGCCCGGCGACGTCGCGGCGTGCCTCTTCGAGCCGGCGCTCACGAACATCGGCATCGTGCTGCCCGAGGACGGCTATCACGAGGGCGTGCGCGAGCTCTGCACGAGGCACGGCACCCTGCTCGTGATCGACGAGACGCACACGATCAGCGCGGGGCCGGGCGGGGCCACGAGAGCCTGGGGCCTGCGACCCGACTTCCTCACGATCGGGAAGACGCTCGGCGCCGGCATCCCGAGCGCCGCGTACGGCGTCACGGCCGAGGTCGCGACGAGGCTCTACGAGAAGACCGACTGGCAGCACGCCGACGTCGGCGGGATCGGCGGCACGCTCGCCGGCAACGCGCTCTCGATGGCGGCGATGCGAGCGACGCTCGGCCGGGTCCTCACCGACGAGGCGTTCGACCGGATGATCGAGCTGGGCGGGCGTTTCGAGGAGGGCGTGAGGTCGGTGATCGTGTCGCATGAGCTCCCGTGGCACGTCGTACGGATCGGCTGCCGCGTGGAGTACCTGTTCCGCCCCGACCGGGCGCGCAACGGTGAGGAGGCGCATGCCGGTCAGGATCCCGAGCTCGATGCGCTGATCCACCTGTACCTTCTGAACCGGGGCGTCCTCATCACGCCGTTCCACAACATGGCCCTGATGTCCCCCGCGACCACCCCCGAGGACGTCGACCGGCACACCGAGGTGTTCTCGCAGGCGACGGACGAGCTGATCGGAGGCTGAGTGGCGTACAAGCGGATCCTGCTCGGCACCGACGGATCGGAGAGCTCGCGGCGGGCGGCCGCGGTCGCGGTGGCCCTCGCGAAGGCCGCGCGGGCCGAGCTCATCGTCGCGCACGCGTACGAGGCCAGGACCGGGGCCGAGGCGAAGGTGGCGCCGGCCCTCGAGGCCGCGACCGCTGCCGGCGTGCGAAAGCTCTCCAGCGAGCTCCGCGAGGGCTCGCCTCCCGAGGCGCTCGCCGACCTCGGCGAGGAGAAGGACGTCGGCCTCATCGTGATCTCCGGCGGCCGGGGTCAGCGCTACACACTCGGGAGCGTCGCCCACCGTTTGTCGCACCACGCCCCCTGCGACGTGTTGATCGTGTCCGACCGTGAGCGATCGGACGACCAGCCCTATGGACGGGTGCTGATCGCCACCGACGGTTCGGTGACCGCCGACCGCGCCGCGCGCAAGGGCTACGACCTCGCCGACTCGATCGGTGCGTCCGTCACGCTCGTGTTCGTCGGACACCCGGCCACCGGAGAGCTCATCACGAAGGACACCATCTCGGTGTTCGCCGGCGAGACGGAGACCGAGGTTCGGCTGATGGAAGGGGATCCCGCCGAGCGCATCCTCGACGCGGCCGAGGAGAGCGGCGCCGACCTCGTGATCGTCGGCAACAAGGGCATGACCGGCGCGAAGCGATTCCTCCTGGGCGCGGTGCCCGCGAAGGTGAGCGAGTATGCGGACCGAGACGTGCTGATCGCGCGAACGGTCACCCAGGCGGTCGCCGAGCTCGGCAAGGGCGAGGGCGGCATCATCGTGCGGGCGGGAGAGAAGCTCGCGGCGTTCATGGACGATGCCGGTGAGCTCCACGTGATGTCCGCGAAATGCACGCACCTGGGATGCACCGTCGACTGGAACGGCGGCACGAAGCTGTTCGAGTGCCCGTGCCACGGGTCGAAGTACGCGCCCACCGGCGAGGTCGTGAACGGGCCGGCCACCCGGCCGCTCCCCCCCGCGTGAGGCTCAGCCCACCCCCGGCTTGAAGATCATCAGGTAGAGGATCACGAGCAGGCCCAGCAAGCCGACCAGGTTGATGCCGTGGAAGGCCGGCCCCCGAAGGATCTGGTCGAGCTCCTCGTCGGACTTGCGCGGCACTCCGGTCGGCCGCACGGCGCACGCCTCGGTCACGCGCTTGAAGTAGGGCGCCGCCATCAGGCTCATCAACACCGACGTCACGATCAGCACCCCGATCGCGGACCAGATCCACAGTGACGAGAGCGCGTCGCCCGGGATGCCGGTGAACCAGTTGATCGGGGACTGCAGGGCAGTGACCACGCCCGTCACGATCACCGCGAGCAGGCAGATATACATGGGACGAACCGTGCTCCCGGAGAAGGCGATGAGGTCGCCGATCCGCCGCCGGTCGCGCTCCCGGCGCAACCGGTAGAGCACCACCATCGAGACGCCGTGCGTGCCGACGAACGCGAACACGCACGCGACGTGGAGGAAGACCCACCAGTTGTAGCTCATCGGCCGGTCACGATACCGCGCGACCACGGGCGTCCATCAAGCCCGCTCGAGGGGCCGGGTGAGGCAGGTGGGGCCGCCGTCCCCTTTCCGCGAGATCTCGTCGCCGCGGTAGGTGCGCACGTCGACGCCCGCCGCCTCCATCCGCCGCCGGGTTTCGGGATTGCCCTCGAGGGCGAGCGCGACGCGCGGCGCGAGGGCCAGCACGTTCGGGCCCATGGAGTCGAGCTCGTCGTCGGGCACCTCGACCACCTGGACGCCACGTTCCCGAAGGAGCTCGACCAGCCGTACCGGCATCAGCGGCAGGTGACCCACGACGAGGTCGGGCGCGAGCGGTGACAGCAGCGAGAGCAGGTGCAGGCACTCGCTCGGGCCCCGACGGTGCGGAAGGTCGAAAGCCACCACGTCGGCGGCCGGCAGCAGCTCACGCAGCTGCTCGATGCCCGCGTCGTTCGTTCGATATCCGCGGCCGGCGAGCAGGGTCGACGGGTCGAGCCAGACGAGGTCGCCGCCTTCCGCGGTGCCGGGCTCGAGGATCGAGCCCGCCAGCGGGATGCCGAGGGCCTCCAGGTCGCTCGTCATCGCCGCGGGCTCGCCGCGCCGCTGCGGCTTGCCGGGGCGAAGGGCGAGCGCGCCGCCGTCGGCGAGCAGCATCGGGTCGAACGTGTACAGGGCGTCGGGGTCGCCCGGAACCGGGGTCCTCGCCACGACGACCTCCGCGCCGGCGTCGGCGAGCGCTTCGCGGAACGCCGCGTGCTCCTCGGCCGCAAGGCCGGGATCCGGCGCCGATCGCCATCCGTGCGCCGCCCAGGCCTCGAGGTCCTCCGCGCGCGGCGCCCGCACGTAGACGCGCCGAAGCGCGGAGGTGGACTCTTGGATCGACACCGCGGCAGGCTACCCCGCGAGGCCGGTTGCGAGTCGGAGCAGCGCGGTCACGCGGTACGCGAGGTGGCCGGTGAGGCAGCCCGAAGCCATCCCGCTCTCGTCGAGGGTCCCCTCGAGCCTGCTCGCGCGCCACACGTGGTGGATCGAGGTCGCCTTCGTCACCTCGAGCTCGAAGACGAGCGTCTCCACGATCGTGCCGCCCGTGCAGCTCTTCAGGTGGAACGGGGCCCGCAGGGTCCCCTCGTACGTCGCCTGGTGGCGGCGAAGCGTCGCGCTCGACGTGTCGATCTTGATCTTCGCGTCGCAGGCGCCCTGCTTGCAGTTCGGCTCGAACGCGAAGAGCGCCCCTCCGCCGCTCGCGCCGCTCTTGAGGTTGTCCTGGTCGGTGAGGTGGAGCTTTGCGATGAACTTGCCGAGCAGGCGCGCGTCCGCGAGCGGTGGCGCGCCGGTCGTGAGCGCGGCCGTGGCCGATCCCGTGGCGGCGCCGGCGGCGTCGACGCCGTGCACGCGGTAGCGGTACGTCATACCGGGCTCGGCCTCGTCGTCGGCGAACGCGTTCGTGGTGACGTTCTGCACGATCGTGAGTCCGTTGCGCGCGACCTCGTAGTGGTCGACCTCGAAGTCAGTGGGGACGTCCCACGAGAGTTCCACGATCCACGTCGACGGATCCGCAGTCCACTTCGACGGCTGTTCGAGCTTCAGGCCGGTGAGCTCCACCGGGCCCGGCGCGGCGCTCGTCGTCGGCGCCACCGAGGGACTCGCGGCAGGGGACGACGTCCCGCCCTCGCACGCGCCGCCGGTGAGCGCGACCGCGATGAGCACGGCACGGAGCGGGCGCCGGCGCGCTTCCATGGCGGCACCATATCCCCACCTACACTGGCGTGCGTGAACCCCACCGAGCTGCGCGCGCTTCTCGCCGAGGGCCCGCTCGTCGCCGACGGCGGGATGGGTACCTCGCTGATCGAGGCGGGCGCGCCGATCGACGCCTGCTTCGAGGCGTTCAACGTGCAGGACCCGGCGCGCGTCGAGGCCGTCCATCGGGGGTTCGTGGAGGCGGGCGCTCGGCTCGTGCTCACGAACTCGTTCGGCGGCAACCGATACCGATTGGATCGGCACGGTGCCGCCGGCCGGGTCCACGCCTACGCGCGCGCGTCGGTCGCCGTCGCCCGCAGGGCGGGAGCCGAGATCGTCGCCGGGTCTGCCGGGCCCCTCGGCGTGCGGCTGGCGCCCTATGGCCGCGTCCCCGCCGAGGACGCGTTCGAGGCCTACCGGGAGCAGATCCAGGCGCTCGCCGAGGGCGGGGTCGACCTCGTCGCGATCGAAACGCAGACCGACTTGCGCGAGATGGAACAGGCGCTCGGTGCGGCGCGCGCCGCCGCGCCGGGGCTCGCGGTGATCGTCACGGCGACGTTCACGCGCGACGACCGGACGGTGCTCGGGTCGGCCCCCGACGAGGTGGCCCGCCGGCTCGCCGAGCTCGGGGCCGACGCCGTCGGCGTGAACTGCGGCGAAGGCCCCGCGCAGGTGCTGAGGATCGTGCGGGCGATGCGGCCGTTCCTCGCCGGCGTGCCGATCGTCGCGCGTCCCAACGCGGGAGGGCCGCGCGAGGTCGCCGGGCGGTTCGTCTACCCCGCGACTCCCGACTACTTCGCCGAGCACGCACGCGCTTTGCTCGACGAGGGCGCGGCGATCGTGGGCGGCTGCTGCGGCACCGGGCCCGCGCACGTCGCCGCGATCGCGGGGGCGCTGCGCGACGGGGGCGCCGCGCCTCGGGTGGAGGCGATCGTGGACCGGTCCGAAACCGCGGAGGTTCCCGCCGAGGCGGTCACGCCGCCCACCCGGCTCGAGGCGAAGCTCACGGCGGGTGAGTTCGTCGTCGCGGTCGAGATGGAGCCCCCGCGCTCGTTCTCGACGGCGACGCTCGTCGCGGCCGCCGACACGCTCGGCCAGGCCGGCGCCGACGTGATCGACGTCGCCGACTCGCCGATGGCGAAGATGCGCATGAGCGCCTGGGCCGCGTGCCGCCTGGTCCAGGAGGGCGTGGGCCTGGAGACCGTCCTGCACTTCCCCACGCGGGGTCGCAACCTGCTGCGCCTGCAGGGCGACCTGCTCGGCGCCTATGCGCTCGGCATCCGCAACGTGTTCGTGTGCGTCGGCGACCCCGTGACGATCGGCGACTTCCCGCAGGGATCGAACAACGTGGACGTCACCGCCTCGGGCCTCCTCTCGCTCATCACGGAGGGTTTCAACCGCGGCATGGCGCACGGCGGGGCGTCGATCGGCGAGCCGACCTCGTTCTTCGCGGGCGCGGCGCTTTCTCCGAACGCCGCCGACCGGAGCCGCGAGCTTCGCCTGCTCAGACGGAAGGTTGACGCCGGCGCGCGGTTCTTCCTGTCGCAGCCGGTCTACGACGCCGAGTCCTTCGTCGGCCTCCGCGAGGCCACCGACGTACCGATCCTCGTCGGCGTCTTGCCGCTCGTCACCTCCCGGCACGCCGAGTTCCTCCACAACGAGGTACCCGGCATCGAGATCCCCGAGCCGACCCGCAAACGTCTCGCCGATGCCGGGGAGGACGGCGCGCGCGAGGGCGTCGCGATGGCCGTCGAGATGGTGGCCGCCCTGCGAGCCGAGGGCGCCTCGGGCGTGTACCTGATGCCGCAGTTCGGCCGATACGACCTCGCGGCGGAGATCGTCGAAGCCGCTCGTACCTGAGCTCCGTTCGACCTGCCACAATCTCGTCTCGTGGACGAGATCGCCCCGGAGCTGCATCCGGTCCTCGCCGAGCTGTTGCACCGCATCGAGGAGCATGTCGAACCGGGGCGCCGTGAGGCCGTTGCCGCCTTCGCGAAGGCCTACACCCGCCGCCTGTCCGACGAAGAGCTTTCCGAGGCCGATCTCGACCAGCTGTACGGTCGTGTGACCTCGGCGTTCGCGTTCATCGACACGCGCGGCCCGCGCGCGATCACCGTTCGCGTGTTCGATCCGGACGCTCAGGTCGACGGGTACGAGTCGCCGGGGACGGTCGTCGAGTCCAACACGGACGACTCGCCGTTCCTCGTCGACTCGATCTCCGAGGAGCTCGCGGCGCGCAACTTGCAGGTCGAGCGCCTGACGCACCCCGTGATCGGGACCGCGCGCGACGAGGACGGGCGCATCGAGCGCGTGACGTCCGCGCGCGACGCGAGCCACCGCGAGTCGTTCATGCACTTCGAGGTCGATCGGCGACTACACGAGGCGGAGCGCGCGAACCTCGAGACGAGGGTCGCGAGGATCCTCAAGGACGTGCATCTCGTCGTACGGGACTTCGAGCCCATGCAGACGCGGGTGCGGCGCATGGTCGAGCTCGCGCGGGCGGCCGGCGTTCGGTATCCGGCGCAGGAGGTCGGTGAGGCCGTCGAGTTCCTCGAGTGGCTGCTGCAATTGAACTTCGTGCTGCTCGGGTATCGCGAGTACCAGCTCGTCGACACGCCGCAGGGACGCGCGATCGCGGTCGTGCCGAACTCCGGGCTCGGCATCCTGTCCGACGAGCAGCGGTCCACGTTCGCGGCTTCCACGCTGCTCTCCACGATCGAACCCGCGCTCCGGCAGCGGATCGAGGACGGCGACCTGCTGATCTACTCGAAGACGAACTCGTACTCCACCGTGCACCGTCGCGCCCGCATGGACTACATCGGGGTACGACGCGTGAACGCCGAAGGCGAGATCGTCGGCGAGGCGCGACTGATCGGCCTCTTCACGTCGAAGGCGTACATGGAGCCCGCCGCGAAGACGCCGCTCCTGCAACGCAAGCTCGAGCAGGTGCTCGCGGCCGAGGACCTGATTCCCGGAGGCCACGACTACAAGTCGGCGATCGCGCTGTTCGAGTCGTTCCCGAAGGACGAGCTCTTCCAGGCGCCGCCGCAGGAGCTCCGCCGGCTCATCGTGGGCCTGCTGCAGCTCGAACGGCACGGAGGGATGCGCGTGCTCATCCGTCGGGACCTCTACGGGCGCTCGGTGAGCGTCGTCGTCGCGCTGCCGAGGGACCGGTTCAACGCGGAGCTCCGCAAGAAGCTGCAGGCGCTGTTCCTCGAGCGTTTCCACGGGTCGACCGTCGACTACCATCTGTCGCTCGACGAGACGGAGCTCGCGCGCATCTTCTTCACCGTGCACGTCGACCCGGGCGTGCAGATCCCCGAGGTGCCGTACGAGGAGCTCGAACGCGAGGTCGAGCGCCTCGCGCGAACGTGGGACGACGACCTCCGCGATGCGCTCTCCCGGCGGCACGGGCCCCGGCGCGGCGCTCAGCTCGCGGAGACCTACGCGGCGCGCTTCCCCGACTACTACCGCTCGAACTCCGACTGGGAGCTGATCTGCAACGACGTCGACCGGCTCGAGGAGCTCGAGGGCTCCGAGGAGGGCTTCGTCGTCGGCCTCGGGAACGAGCAGGCCGGCGAGCGCCTCACGCGCGTGTCGCTGTACAAGACCGGTGGCAAGATCGACCTCTCGGCGTTCATGCCGATCCTCGAGGCGCTCGGCCTTCGCGTGGTCGAGGAGATCCCGATCGGCCTGCTCGGCGAGGGAAAGGTCTACATCCACGACTTCGGCGTGCTCGACGCGCGGGGCGCCGTGCTGAACCTCGAGGAGAACGCCGAGCGTGTGGCCGACTGCATCGCGTCGGTCTGGCGCGGGCAGGCGGAGTCCGACTCGCTCAACCGCCTCGTGGTGTTCGCCGGGCTCACCTGGCGCGAGGTGATGATCCTGCGCGCCTACCGACGCTACGGCCAGCGCGTCTTCCCCGCGTTCACCGAGGACTACCAGAACGAGGCGCTTGCCGAGAACCCGCACATCGCGGCGAAGCTCGTGCGCCTGTTCTTCGCGAAGTTCGACCCGTCCGGCGCCTCGACCGACGAGGATGTCGAGGCGTTGCGCGGCGAGATCATGCAGGATCTCCAGCGCGTCGTCTCGCTCGACATGGATCGGATCCTGCGGAGCTTCCTGGGCATGATCGACGCGACGGTCCGCACGAACGCCTACCTGCCGGCGCGGGGCGCGTTCTCGATCAAGCTGCGGTCGGCCGACGTGCCCGACATGCCGAAGCCCTTTCCGCTGTACGAGATCTTCGTGTACTCGCCCTGGATGGAGGCGATCCACCTGCGCGGGGCGAAGGTCGCGCGGGGAGGCATCCGCTGGTCCGACCGCAAGGAGGACTACCGCACCGAGGTGCTCGGCCTCATGAAGGCCCAGAAGGTGAAGAACGCCATCATCGTGCCGGACGGCTCGAAGGGCGGGTTCATCCTGAAGCGGCAGCCGGCGACGCCCGAGGAGCTGCGCGCGGAGGTGCAAGCCCAGTACCGCACGTTCATGGAGGGCTTGCTCGACCTCACCGACAACCTCGCGGACGGCAAGGTCGTGCATCCCGAGGGCGTTCGCGTCCTCGACGAGGAGGATCCGTACCTCGTCGTCGCGGCCGACAAGGGCACGGCGACGTTCTCCGATCTCGCGAACGATGTTGCGGCTCAGTACCTGTTCTGGCTCGGGGACGCGTTCGCCTCGGGTGGCTCCGCCGGATACGACCACAAGAAGCTCGGCATCACGGCCCGGGGCGCGTGGGAATCCGTGAGGCGCCACTTCCGCGAGCTCGGCGTCGACGTGATGACCGAATCCTTCACCGCGGTCGGGATCGGCGACATGTCGGGCGATGTCTTCGGCAACGGCATGTTGCTGTCGCCGGTGGTCAAGCTCGTGGCTGCGTTCGACCATCGCAACGTCTTCGTCGATCCGAACCCGGATCCGGCGAGCGGGCTGCAGGAGCGGGCGCGGCTGTTCGCGCTGCCGGGATCATCCTGGAACGACTACAACCGATCGCTGCTGTCACCCGGCGGCGACGTCATCGACCGCAAGGCGAAGTCCGTCGTGCTCTCTCCCGAGGCACGCGCGGCCCTCGGCGTCGCCGACGACGCGCCCGCGGCGATGACGCCGAACGAGGTGATCAGGCTCATCCTGCGGGCGCCGGTCGACCTGCTGTGGAACGGCGGCATCGGCACGTACGTGAAGTCGTCGAAGGAGACGAACGCCGATGTCGGAGACCGCACGAACGACCCCGTGCGGGTGAACGGCGGCGACCTCCGCGTCCGGGTCGTGGGAGAGGGCGGCAACCTCGGGTTCACGCAGCGGGGCCGCATCGAGTTCGCGATGCAGGGCGGACGGATCAACACGGACTTCATCGACAACTCGGCCGGCGTCGACACGTCGGACCATGAGGTGAACCTCAAGATCCTGTGTGGGCTCGCGATCGCGCGCGACGAGCTCACCCTCGAGGGTCGCAACGAGCTCCTCGAGGCGTGTGCGGGCGACGTCGTCGAGCACGTGCTGTACGACAACTACCTGCAGGCGCAGATCCTCTCGCAGTCGGTCGAGGTCGCGGCGCAGCGCACGGAGGCTCACGAAGACCTCATGCAACAGCTCGAGGCGGAGGGGGAGCTCGATCGCGAGGTCGAGTTCCTGCCCTCGAGCGAGGAGATGGCCGATCGCCGCGCGGCCGGCACCGGACTGATCCGGCCCGAGCTCGCGGTGCTGCTCGCGTACGCGAAGCGAAGCGTCGCGAACGCCCTCCTGCGCTCGGATCTCCCCGACTCGATGTATTTCGAACAGGACCTGCAGAAGTACTTCCCGCCGAAGGTCGTCGAGCGGTTCGGCCACCTGATCCCGGAGCACCCGCTCCGGCGCGAGCTGCTCGCCACGATCATGGCGAACGACGTCGTGAACGATCAGGGCATCACGTTCGTCACCCGCATGGTCACCGAGACCGGCGCGCACGCCGCCGACGTCGTACGCGCGTTCCGCATCGCTCGCGACGTGACCGGCGCGCTCGATCGGTGGGCCGCGGTCGAGGCCCTCGACGGCGTGGTCGACCCCGTCCTGCAGAGCCAGCTGATGTCGGGCGTCGACTGGCTGGTCGAGGCGACGTCACGGTGGTACCTGGTGCAGGGCGCCGGGCTGAAGCTGTCGGAGGCGGTCGACGCCGCTCGCGACGCGTTCGCCGAGCTCTCGGTCATCGTCCCGACCATCGGCTCGGACACATGGCGTGAGCAGCACGAGCAGGTGGCCGAGCGACTCGTCGAGGAGGGCGTGCCCCAGGACGTGGCCCGGCGCCACGCGTTCGAGGCCGAGCTCGTGCACGGCCCCGACATCATCAGCGTCGCGCAGGCGACGGGCCGCCCGGTGCAGGAAGTGGCGCGCGCCTTCTTCCTGCTGGGCGAGCAGCTCGACATCGACTGGCTCGAGCTCCGACTCGAGGAGCTGCCCACCACGACGCGATGGCAGCGGTGGGCGGTACAGTCGATGGAGGACGACATCTTCCTCGTGCGGCGGCAGCTCGCCGAGCGACTCATCGCGGAATCGGAAGGCACACCGATCGACGAGGCGGTCGAGTCGTTCCTCGTCCGGCGCGAGGAAGCGTTCGCGCGGTTGCGACGCTTCATGCGCGGTCTCGCGGTCGAGGGGGTGAACGATCTCTCGCAGCTCACGGTCGCGTTGCGGCAGATCCGAGCGCTCGTCGGCTGATCGCGCGCGTCAGCCGTAGAAGATCGCCGTGACCCAGAACCACTTCCCCTGCTTCACGACGCCAACGCCCACGTAATCGAACTTCTCGTTGAGCACGTTCGCCTTGTGCGCGGGGCTCGCCATCCAGAGCTCCTTCACGCGCTTGAGCGTGTGGGCCTTCCCGATGTTCTCCCCGTAGATCGACCAGTCGACGTCCGACAGCCAGTTCTCGACCTGCGCCGAGTGGTAGACGAGGTTGAGGTCGGCCATCCGCCGGCTGTGATGCTTCGCGTGCTGCGACAGGCGCACGTCGAGATCGAGCTTGGGCACGCCGTGATTCGTCCGCGCGTCGTTGATCAGCGAGAACATCTTGGCGCGGAGCCCCGCCGCCGAAGCGGGGGTCGCAGTCGAAACCGCCAGCAGCGCCAGCAGCACGGCGAGCACGAGGAACGTACGTGTGCGGGTCATCAGGGGGTTCGTGACACCCTACAGGCCGAAGCTCGATGAGTCACGTTGGCGACGACGTCGGGGTGAGCGACGGCGTGCCCGTGATCGTGGGCGACGGCGAGGCGAGCGATGGCGGCTCCACGAGCTCGCGCGTGACCGTGAGATTGCCCGAATCGGGGTTCTGCGTGATCACGTCGTAGGCGATGAGCTGCGGCGGGGTCCCCGGACGGAAGTACAGCACCTCGGCCGAGAGCAACGACGCGCCTTCGTCGGTGAAGAGCGTTGGGCCCGCGCCCCCCGTGGTTCCCACGCGCAGGAACAAGGTCCCGTTCTCGGTTCGCGCCGAGTTCACGTGGAAGTGACCGGAGACCACGAGCGGTACGAGACCCGCCATGCACTGCGCCATGCGATCGTCGTGCACGGCGACGAGGACGGGGGGGCTCGACAGCGCGTCGACGTCGTCGTGCACGCGTTCGCACGCCGCCTCCGCCTGCGCTGCGAACTCGGCGCCGTCCAGAGGTTGGCTCCGGTCGGAGACGAACACGGGATGACCGAGGCCGTACATCGAGATGCCGTCGATCGTCGCGGTCGTTCCGTCGAGCACGGTGGCGTTCGCGATGTCCGCGACCCTCGCCTGCAATCCCATCGAGTCGTGGCTCCCGCGCACGAACACGTAGGGACGATGGAACGCCGGGATGTTCTGCAGGATGAGGTTCTCGACCGGCGTGCCGAACGATGTGACGTCGCCGGTGTCGAGGACGAAGTCGACGTCGAAGCCGTCGGCGATCTGTCGCGCGAACTCGAAGCCGATCGGTGAGATGTGGATGTCGGAGATATGCAGCACGCGGATCTCGTTCGCGTTGCCGAGTGGGCTGGCTTGCACGGATGTGTACGCCCGCACGGCGCCGTCGACGACGCGGGTGAGCTGCGCTCGGAAGGCGTCGATGCGCTTGCTCGCGGCCTCGACCGGCCCGATCACCTCGGGCGCCAACGCCAGCGTTCCTGAGTAGGTCGGGTCGAGGAACGCCTCGGGCCGATAGGTCGCGAGGGCGAGGGCTTGGGACCCACCGATCGCAACGAGCGCCGCAACCACCGTGATCGCCACGCGCTGCGCGTCCCTGCGGAACGCGATCAGCCCGAGGATCAGCGCGCCCGCGGCGCCGGCGAGGAGCACGCGCGTCGCGAGCGAGCGGAGCCGCGTCCCGGCATCGCGCTCGACCTCGTCCGCGAGCCGTTCGAGCCCTCCGTCCGAGAGGGTCGAGGTGAGCCTCGTGACCTGGACGTCTTGGAGCGTGGCGCGCAGGCGCAGCGGGGCGAGGTGCGTGTCGGCGGTGAGCCTGCCGAACGGTGGCAGCTCGATGTCGGTCTCGCCCGGCCCGTAGGAGGAGGCGAGCTCCACCCGGAAGGGACCGAGGGTCGTCACCGTGTGGCCCCACAGGAGCATGCCGGCCCACGCGCCGAGGAGTCCCACCAGGACGGCGACCCCGGTGCGCGCGAGCCTCGTCACTCGAGTCGACCGCTGCGGGCGGGTCAACGCGGGACCTACCGTTCGGGGCGCCTCTTCGGGTCCATCGAACGGCCGAGCAGGCCGAGGCCCACGTACAGCAGGGTCACGAGCATGGTCACGATCAGCACCACGGCGAGGATCACCGTGGCAGGGTTCGGGCTGCGGCCGCCGACGCCTGCGCCCTTCACGATCGCGTAGACGGTGCCGAACAGGTACACGAGCGGCACGAGCATCGCGGGGAGCGCGGCGAAGAACACGAGCACGCCCAGCGCCACCGCGATCGCGATCCCGCTGTGCTCCTTCATGCCTCCACCCTAGCGCCCGAGCGGCGTCCAGCCCGGCAAACCGTCGGCGCCGGCTTCGATCGTGCCGAACGATTCGGCGAAGTGCGTGGGCGCGACGATCGTGCCGGCGTGCTCCGCGAGATCCGCGAGGATCCAGCGGCGCCTGCCCGCGGCCGCTTCCGGGTCGGCGTCGGAGGCCGCGCTCCAATCGGGATGCGCGAGCTGAGCCGGATGGTTGAACGAATCCGCGGTGATCAGCACCCGCGCGTCGTCGGAGGAGACGAGCACGACCTGGTGTCCCGGCGTGTGTCCCGGCGAATGGCGAGCCTCGACGCCCGGTGCGAGCCGGTGGTCGCCGTCGACGAGGTCCACGACGCCGGCGCGTTCGAGCGGCGCGAGGAGCGTCTCCCAGATCGTCCGATCCTCCTCGCTCTCCCGCGCCAACTCGCGCTGCCAGTCCCAGTCGGCGCGTTGCAGGAGGTACCTCGCCGAGGGGAACGCGGGGTCGCCGCCCGACGTCGCGGTGCCGCCGATGTGGTCGTCGTGCACGTGGGAGACCACGACGACGTCGACGTCGCCGGGCTCGAAGCCGGCGGCAGAGAGCTCCGAGGCCAGCCGGCCCCCCTCGCCGAACCACGCGAACGCGGGAGCCGTCGGCGGACCGACGCCGGTGTCGAACAGGATCACGCCGCCCGGGTGTTCGATCAGCCAGACGTGGATGTGCAGGCGCCAGGAGTCGCCGTCGCCGTACAGCTCCGGGTACCGGTCGCGATACGCGAGGAGCCCGTCGACGGGCGCGCCGGGGTACGACTCCTCGATCGGGCCGATGTCGCGTACGCCATCCAGCAGCGCGATGACGCGCACGGTTCCGACAGTCCGCTCGACCGACATCGCGGGAGAGTCTAGGGCGTTCAGGTTGCGGCGCCGGGCTGCCGACATCCAGGGAGATGTCCTTGGTCCGAAGGATGCTTGCCGCCGGAACCGCGCTGGCCGTAGCGAGCGCGCTCGCCTCGTCGCCGGTGGCCGCCCCCGCGGCCGACGCGCGCCAGCCGTGCGCGGGCATCGAGTCGGTCGCGGCCGTCGCCGGAGGCATCGCGTGCACCCATGGGGGAGATCCGCTGCCGGTCGATCAGATGGGCGCGGCGCGCGCAGTCCGGTTCGGCAACGTGACGGCGCCACCCGCGCCGTGCGTGGGCAACGGGAAGGGCGGCCGGAGGATCCGGGTGCTCTACGGGTACCCGGACGGAACGACGAACCGCAGCAAGCATCAGAAGGCGAAGATCAAGCGCGCGGTCGCCCTTGCCGACGCGAACCTCGACCTCGCGACCGCGGACGTGGAAGGCCAGCATTACCGCTTCTGGTGCGACGGCGACGACACGATCACGGTGACGCCGGTGAAGCTCGTGCCGATCGGCGATGACCTCTCGTACACGTTCGGCGACGTCATGTCGTCGCTCGCGAACCAGAAGGCGCTCGGCCTCGGCGACGAGAACTTCGCGTCGTCACGGTTCGTGTACGCGATCTTCGTCGACAACATCGCGTGCTGCTACCCGTACGGCGGCCAGGCGAACCTGTCGCAAGACGACCGACCGGATCCCGCGGTGAACGCGAACAATCAGGAGTTCGGCCAGCGGTACTCGATGATCCGCTGGGGCCTTTCGCCGCAGAGCGAGGCCGAGATCTTCCAGCACGAGGTCGGCCACAACCTTGGGGCAGTGCAGCTCTCCGCGCCGCACTCGTCGGGCGCGTTCCACTGCTACGACGGCGAGGACATCATGTGCTACGCGGACGGCGGGCCGTACTTCCTGGGCGGCGGCACGATGACGGCGGATTGCGCACTGCAGTCGAACGGGCTGCCGCCGTTCGACTGCGGGGGTGACGACTACTACGCGGGGGCACCGCTCCTGGGCTCATACCTCGCGTCGCACTGGAACCTCGCGAGCAGCGACTGGCTCACCTGGAACTCCGGCTAGTCACCCGGCGAGCCCGGCCTCGACGACCTCGGCCCAGGCGAGGAGCAGCTCGTCGCGCCCGGAGGGCGCGACGAGCTGCACCCCCAGCGGCAGGCCTCCTTGCCCGTCGAAGACGGGCAGGGAAACGGACGGCAGCCCCGCGTAGGACCAGAACCCGGTCATCGTGCTGTCTCCCGTGACCTCGAAGCCGACCGGCGCGACGCCGGGGGTGGAGGGGCAGATCCATCCGTCGACGCCGTCGCGTCGCGCCGCATCCTCGAGCAGGGCGGAGAGCTCCGCCCGGCCCGCGCGGCACTCCTCGATCCGATCGCCCGCGATCGTTTGGCCGTGGCGCACGGCGCGCACGCTTCGCGGGCGGTAGTCGTTCTCGAAGCGATCGATCCAGGGCGCATGCGCCTTCGCCATCTCGCCGTGCAGCAGATCGCCGACGCGCTGTCCCCACGTCCGCCAGAGACCGACGTCGTTCCACGGCACGGAGGCGGTTGCGAGCTCGACGCCGAACGCGCGGAGGCGCTCGAGGTGCCCCTCGTGCGCACGCCAGCCGTCCTCGTTCCGCGCCGGATCGCCCCAAGGAGCGAGCGTGCCGAGGACCGGCCGCGTCGGCGGCGTCGCGTCGTTCCAGTCGGGAACCAGCGCGGCCGCGGCGCGGCGCGCGTCGGCGACGGACGGCGTGAGGAACCCGACGCTGTCGATCGACGGCGCGAGCGGGATGCCGTCGAACGGCAGGCGCCCGTGCGAGAGCTTCAGGCCCACCACGCCGCAGTACGAGGCCGGCACGATCACGGACATGAGCGTCTGGGACCCGATGCCGAGCGGGCAGATGCCGGCCGCGACCGCTGCCGCCGAGCCGCCGCTGGAGCCCCCCGGCGTGCGCCGGAGGTCGCGCGGGTTTCTCGTCGGCGGGGGCTCGCAGTACGCGAACTCGTCGAGATGGGTCTTGCCGAGCACGACCGCGCCGGCGTCCTTCAGCTTCGTCACGACGACCGACTCCTCGCCCTCGAACGCGAACGCCGGCAGGTACGAGCCGGCGCGCGTCGGGAGCCCGTCCACCCGGTAGAGGTCCTTCACCGCCACCGGCACCGCGTGCAGCGGGCCGGGGCCCGGCGGGCTCGCCTCGAGCCGCGCGCGCCGATCTGGCTCCTCGACGAACGCACGAATCTCCGGGTCGACGGACTCGAGACGTTCGAGAGCCTTCGCGACGCCGGCGTCGATCGCCATGCGCTACGCGGACGCGCGCGGGATCAGGCGATGGGGGATGACGACCTCGCGGCGCGGCCCGTCGTCCGCACCCGACATCCGCTCGAGCAGCAGCCGGCCGCACGCCCGGCCCATCTCGTACGCGGGGTTCACGACGGTCGTGAGGTCGGGCGTCACGAGCGCCGCGGCCTCGATGTCGTCGTATCCCATGACGGCCACGTCGCGCGGCACGCCGAGCTCCGCCTCGCGCAGGGCGTCCATGGCCCCGATCGCCATGAGGTCGTTCGCGCAGAAGAGCGCACGGGGACGGGCGCGCCGTTCGAGAAGCTCGCGCATCGCGGCCGCCCCGCCAGCGCGCGTGAAGTCCCCCACCGCGAACCGCTGCGCGTCGAACGCGAGGCCCGCCTCCGCGAGCGCGGCCCGATGCCCCTCGAGGCGGTGGTCGCTCGGCGACATCCCGGCCGGACCGCCGATCATGCCGATCGGGTCGTAGCCGCGTTCGATGAGATACCGGGTCGCGTCGCGGGCGCCCGCGACGTCGTCGGTACGCACGCAGTCGACCTTCCGATGCCGGATCGCCGTGCCGATCGAGATCAGCGGGATGTGCTCCTGGATGACGGGCGCGAGCATGCGCGCGGTCGTCGCGAACGCGGCGAACGCGATGCCGTCGACGCGCCGCTGCAGGGAGTCCTTGAGGAAGCTCCGTTCCTCCTCGCGCAGGCCGTCCGTGTTGCAGACGAACGACTGATAGCCGCCGGCGTGCAGCGCGTCCTGCAACCCGCGCGCGAGCGTGGGGTAGTAGGGGTTCGTGATGTCGGGGATGATCAGCGCGACCATGTGCGAACGCTCGGTGCGGAGGCTCCGCGCGAACGCGTTCGGCCGGTAGCCGAGCTCGCGGATCGAGTGCTGGATGCGGGCGCGCGTCTCCTCCGCCACGCGCCGGTTGCCCGAGAGCGCGTGCGAGACCGTGGTGATGCTGACGCCGGCGTGCCGGGCGACGTCGACGATCGTCACCTCGCTCACGACGCGGCCGCCTCCTTGACGGTGGAAAACGATTTGCCTAGCGTACTAGCCCCTGCGCGGCGGGCACAGGGCGGGAGGTGGGACCGTGCACAACGTCTTGGATCCTCGGGACATCCTCGCCGACGAGCTTGCCCAGCGCCGCGAGTCGGGGTTCGATGTCGACGACCTCGACGACGCCGTTCGCGCGGCTGCGGCCGACGGCTCCTCCGACGAATGCGAGCGTCTGCTCGTCGAGCTCGAGAGCCGGCCCGCCCGCGCCGAATGGTCGTACGAGGAACCCTCGGACTGGGCGGGAATCCAGGCCGCGCTTCCGCCGTCCCCCGACCTTCCGCAGCTGGAGCTCGACGACGACGGGCTCCGCGAGCGCCTCTCGGGTGCGTGGCTCGGCCGGTGCGCCGGGTGCAACCTCGGCAAGCCGGTGGAGGGGTGGAGCCGGGAGAGGATTCGCCGCTACCTCGATGCGGCCGACGCGTATCCGATCGATGGCTACCTCCCGCGGCTGGATCCCTTCCCCGACGGCCTGGCGCTGAACTGGTGCTGGCCCGAGACGACGCGCGGCAACATTCGCTTCATGGCGCGCGACGACGACACCGACTACACGATCCTGGGGCTGCACATCCTCGAGGATCACGGGTTCGGGTTCGGCCCGGAGCACGTCGCGATGGAATGGCAGGACCACCTGCCGTTCACGCAGACGTACACGGCCGAGCGCGCCGCCTACCGAAACCTCGTGCACGGCTTCCGGCCGCCCGAGACCGCGACCGTCCGCAACCCGTACCGCGAGTGGATCGGGGCTCAGATCCGGGGCGACATGTGGGGCTACGTCTCACCGGGCGATCCCGCGGCGGCGTCGCGGCTCGCCTTCCAGGACGCGTCGCTCTCGCACACGCAGAACGGGATCTACGGCGAGATGTGGGCGTCCGCGATGATCGCGATCTGCTTCGTGATCCCCGACCTGCGGCAGGCGATCGAGGCCTCGCTCGCGTACATCCCGGCGCGGTCGAGGCTCGCCGAGGCCATCCTCCACGTCCTCGAGCTGCACGGGTCGGGCCGATCGTGGGACGAGGCTCGCGACGAGATCGAGACTCGGTACGGCCACTACAGCTTCGTGCACACGATCAACAACTCCGCGCTCGACACGGCCGCGTTGCTCTGGGGGGGCGGTGACTTCACGCGCACGATCGGCCTGGCGGTCGAGGGCGGTTGGGACACGGACTGTACGGGAGCGACGACGGGCTCGATCTTCGGATCGCACTTCGGCGCCGCGGCGCTTCCCTCACACTGGGTCGACCCCCTGAACGACCTCATCCGGAGCTCGATCGCGAACTTCGACAACTCCCGCATCACCGACCTCGTCGAGCGGACCCAGCAGCTCGTCCGGCGTCACGCGGAGTGGAAGGAGCAGGCTCCCGCCGGCGAGACGACGAGAGCCTGAGAGGAGGCCCGTGGCTGAGATCGTCCTCGAGGGCGTCACGAAGGTGTATCCCGACGGGACCCAGGCCGTCTCCGCGCTCGATCTCGAGATCGCCGACGGCAAGCTCACCGTCCTCGTAGGGCCGTCCGGGTGCGGCAAGACCACCGTGCTGATGATGGTGGCCGGGCTCGAGGAGATCACCGACGGCACGATCCGCATCGGCGACCTGGTCGTCAACGACGTCGGGCCGCGCGACCGGGACATCGCGATGGTGTTCCAGAACTACGCGCTCTATCCGCACATGTCCGTCTACCGGAACATGGCGTTCGGGCTCCGCATGCGCAAGGTCGACCGGCGCGAGATCGACCGCCGCGTGCGGGAGGCCGCTCGCACGCTCGGGCTCACCGACGACCTGCTCGAGAAGAAGCCGAAACAGCTGTCCGGCGGTCAGCGTCAGCGCGTGGCGATGGGCCGTGCGATCGTGCGGTACCCCCAGGCCTTCCTCATGGACGAGCCGCTGTCGAACCTCGACGCGAAGCTGCGCGTCGAGATGCGCGCCGAGATCGCGAGCCTCCAGCGCGAGCTCGGGGTGACGACGATCTACGTCACGCACGACCAGACCGAGGCGATGATGCTCGGCCATCGGCTCGTGCTGATGCACGACGGCGTGCTGCAGCAGGTGGGACCGCCCCAGGACGTCTACCGAGAGCCGGCGAACGTCTTCGTTGCCGGCTTCATCGGGTCGCCGGCGATGAACTTTGCCGAGGCGCGCCTCGCCGCGGGGTCCGACGGCGCCACGTTCGTCGAGTTCGGCGGGCACCGGCTCCTTGCGCCGCGCGAGCTCCTGGCGGCGCGACCCGCGCTGCGCGCGTACGAGGGGAGGGACGTCATCGTCGGGATCCGCCCCGAGGACATGGAAGACGCGAGCCTCGTCGACGGCGTGCAGGCCGAGCGAGTGATGCCCGCTGTGGTGAAGCTCCGCGAGTCGATGGGTCCGGAGGCGTTCCTCCACTTCCCCGTGCGAACGCCGCCGGTCGCGCGCGCGTGGGAGCACCGCCGTGCGTCCGCGGAGGCCAACGGCGACGGCGCCGCGGACGTTGCCGACGAGTCGACGGTGGAGACCGCGTTCGTCGCGCGCGTCGGCGCGCGCACACACGCGCGCGAGGGGGAGCAGGTCGATCTCGCGGTCGACACGGCGTCCATGCAGTTCTTCGATCCCTCGACCGGGGAGAGGATCGCCACGTGAGGGGAGAGGATCGCCACGTGATCGGAGCGCGCGCGTGTGCCTTGACAGCCGCAGGGCGGAAGCGCAGGCTCCGGGCAAAAGGATTTGGCGCCCGGGTTCGAAGCCAGAGGGGGTCGCGATGAAGCACCGGTGGCGTCCACTCGTGTTCCTCGCCGTGCTCGCGTTGCTCGCGGCGGCGTGCTCGAAGGACGAGGGAACCTCGCAGGCGGACGGGCAGAGCTCTCAGGGCAAGGTGACGCTCGAGCTGTGGGTCTTCGAGGGCGAGGACACGTTCCTGCCGAACCTCAAGGCCGGGTTCGAGGCGGAGCACCCCAACGTCACGGTGAACATCACGCTGATCCCGGAGGAGAGCTACGTCACGAAGATCGACACCGCGCTTGCGGCCGGCAAGCCGCCGGACATCGGCTACATGTACGAGCCGCGGTGGATGAAGGCGGGCAAGGTGCTCCCGCTCGACGACGTGATCGCGTCCGAGCACGTCGATACCGCCGACTACAACCAGAGCGCGTTCTCGTACTGCCACCTGGATGGCAAGACGTACTGCCTCGGGTCCTACAACGGCGCGATCATGCTCTTCTACAACAAGACGATGTTCGACGAGGCGGGTCTGCCGTACCCCTCGGCGACCGTGCCGATGACGATCGACCAGTACGCCGCGACCGCGGCGCAGCTCACGACGCGCAGCGACGACCGGGCGGATTACGTCTGGGGCGGGTACGCCGACGTCACGACGTGGTGGTTGGACTGGCGGATCATGTTCAGCGAGGACGGCCGGCAGGTCGAGGGTCTCCTGAACGACGCGCCCACGATTCACCTGTACGACGTCCTCGCGAAGATGGTTCGCGACGGCACGAGCCCGAGCGAAGCCGACTTCCAGTTCTTCGGCGACACCGACCTGCTCGTGACCGGGCAGATGGCGATGAACATCGGGGAGAACGTCGGCACGCCACCGGCGCTCGACAAGGCGGGCGTCGACTGGGGCGCAGCGCCCGTGCCGGTGGAGCAGGCGGGCGACCAGCCCTGGGTGAGCTCGTGGAGCGACTTCTGGGGAGCCTTCGCGAGCAGCGCGCACCCGCAGGAGGCGAAGGAGTTCATCGCGTACGTGGGGTCGGAAGGCAACCGGCTGCGCGCCGAGGCCGGCAACCTGCCCCTCAACACCAAGGTGGCCGAAGAGGAGAACTGGGTCGGGGACAGTCCCGGGCGCGCGGAGGTCCTCGACGTCGTGAAGCTCGCGCGTCCCGGCATCTTCCTGCCGGCGAACATCTTCTCGCTGGACTCGCCGCTCTGGGACGACTTCAGCCTGATCATCGAGGGGGACCTCACCGCACAGCAGGCATTGGACGACGCCGCGCCCGCGATGCAGGAGAGCCTCGACAGGGCCTGGGAGTCCTGGGAACAGATCTGATGACGCCGTTCGCCGCGCGGCCGCCGCGGGGTGATCCGTGGCGGGCGACCGGGGGGTCGACGTGAACCTCGAGGACCTGGGCGCCGTCGGGACGGCGGAGCCGCCTGCGATGGCCGAGCTGCAGAAGACCCGACGGCGCCGGCGCGGCCGGAGGCCGCCGAAGGGCCGGATCGCGAAGAAGGAGCAGCGCGCCGGGTTCCTGTTCGCCTCACCCTGGCTCCTCGGCACGGTCTTGTTCGTGCTCGGCCCGATCCTTGCCTCGGTCCTGTTGAGCGCAACGAACTGGAACCTGCTGACCTCGGCGAAGTGGGTCGGCCTCGAGAACTATCGCGACATGATCCAGGATCGGAACTTCTATCAATCGATCAAGGTCACGCTCTTCTACACGATGCTCGCGGTGCCGCTCTACCAAGTGGCCGGCCTCCTGCTGGCGCTGCTGCTGAACCAGCGGGTGCGGGGCATGTACCTGTTCCGCACGATCCTGTTCCTGCCCTCGGTGCTGAGCGGCGTCGCGGTCGCGGCGTTGTGGGTCTCGCTCCTGAACCCCGACCTCGGCGCGGTGAACCAGGTCCTGCGGTCGATCGGCATCGACGACCCACCCCGTTGGCTCGCGAGCCCTTCGTGGGCGATCCCCGCCGTCGTGCTGATGGGGCTCTGGGGAGTCGGCGGCGGCGCGATCATCTACCTCGCGGGGTTGCAGAACATCCCGCCGTCGCTCTACGCGGCCGCGCGCATCGACGGCGCCGGCACGTGGCAGACCTTCTGGCAGATCACGTTCCCGCTGCTCACCCCGACGCTGCTCTTCACGCTCCTCATCGGGCTCATCGGCGCGTTCCAGGTGTTCGACACCGCGTTCGTGCTGGGCGGAAGTCGCGGGGGGACGAGAGGGTCGTTGCTGTTCTACGTGCTCAACATCTGGAACGAGGGCTTTCGCAACGGCCGGTTCGGGTACGCCTCGGCGCTCGCGTGGGTGCTCGTGGTGGCCGCGGCCGTCGTGATCGTGCTGATCTTCGTGACGTCGAGCCGCTGGGTCTACTACGAGTCGGAGAGCTGACTTTGGCCACCACGACCCTCGATCGTCCGGTGACGTCGACCCAGCCGATCAGGCCGCACCGGCTGCGCAGGATCGCTCGGTTCGTCCTGCTGTACGCGGCGCTGCTCTCGCTCTGCGCCGTGATCCTGCTGCCGCTCAGCTGGATGATCACGGTGGCGTTGAAGCCCGACCTCACGCCGGTCTTCACGTTCCCGCCGGAGTGGGTTCCGACGAAGTACTTCCAGTGGGAGAACTTCGGCCGGGCGCTCACCCGCCACGACCAGCCCTTCCTTCGCTACACGCTCAACACGCTCGTGATCGTCGGTGGCAACGTGGTCGGCACGCTGCTGTCCTGCTCGCTCGTTGCCTACGCGTTCGCGCGGTTGCGGTTCCGCGGGCGGGAGTTCCTGTTCAACGTGCTCATCATCACGATGCTGATCCCCTGGCAGGTGCTGATGATTCCGCAGTTCCTCATGTTCTTCCATATCGGGTGGTACGGGACCTACTGGCCGCTGATCGTGCCGTCGTTCTTCGGCAACGCGTTCTTCATCTTCCTCATCCGGCAGTACATGCGCACGATCCCTCGCGAGCTCGAAAGCGCAGCGCGCGTCGACGGCTGCAACTACTTCCAGGTGTTCTGGCACATCGTGCTGCCGCTCTGCAAGCCGGTGCTCGCGGTGTGCGTCGTGTTCGTCTTCCTCGGCGGATGGAACGACCTGCTGGGGCCGCTGATCTACCTCGACAGCAACGAGAAGTTCACGGTGGCGATCGGCGTGGCGAACCTCGTGACCTCGGGCGATCCCGCGCTGAACCTGTTGATGGCCGCGAACCTCATCATGATGCTGCCGGCGGTCCTGCTGTATTTCTTCGCGCAGGACAAGCTCATCGGGGGCATCGCGTCGGTCGGCCTGAAGGGGTAGCCGCTCCTAGGCGCCGGTGATGCCGGCCCTCGTGGCGGGCGGGAAGTCGTCGGGCAACGGCACGAGCGGAATCGAGTGTCCTACCGAGTCTCGATCGCCCTCGTGCTGGTGCCCGATCGTGCCGCCCTCCGGGAGCGGCTCCTCGAGATAGAAGCCCTCGAGCTCCTCGTAGATCTCCACGATGTCGTGCGAGGACCCGGCGGGCGTGCACACGACGTCGCCCGCGTTCACGTAGAAGGTCTCGTCGCCCACGGTGACCTTCCCCTTGCCCTCGTAGAACATCCAGTACTCGGGCGAGTCGTGGAAGTGGCGGTCGAACATCGAATCGGGCTTGATGCGGAAGGCGCCCATCCCCACGATCTTGCACCACTCGGGCCGATTGCTCGGGCCCATGTGCCCCTCTCCGAGATGGACCACGGTCATGCTCGTTCTCCTTTCGTCAGCCGATGTCGACGACGGCCTTGATGAACCCCTCGGGCTTCGTCGCGAGGGCGTGGAACGCGTCGCCCACCCCGTCGAGGTCGAACCGGTGTGTGACGAGGCTCGCGTGCTGGAGCCGTCCCACCCGGATGAGCTCGAGGCCGCGACGGATCGCCTCGTTGAGGAGGTCGCGCCGGCGCACGTGCGCGTTCACGACGTCGATCGCCTTCCAGTTCCACTGCTGCACGTCGACCGATCGCGGCGGGCCCACGTGATACCCGAGGATCGACAGGATGCCGTGCTGGCGAACGAGCCCCGTCACGAGGTCGAGCCCGGCCTGGGTCCCGCTCGCCTCGATCGCCACGTCGAAGTCGCCGTCGGCCTCGTTCCCGACCACGTCCTGCGGATCGAGCGCCTCGGTGGCGCCGAGGCGAAGCGCCGCAGCACGCGCGTCGGCGCGAGGATCGATCGCGACCACCGCAGCGGCGCCCGCCATCGCGACGAGCTGGGTCATCATGAGCCCCATGTAGCCGACGCCGGCGATCGCGACCCGGTCGCCCGCCACGACCCGCGTGCGGCGTTTGCCCTCGACCAGGCAGCCGAGCGGCTCGCCGATCGCGTCCTTCGTGTCGACGTCGTCCGGCACCGCGACGACGTGGCGTTGGTCGGCGAGGACGCGCTCGGCGAACGACGGCCCGAACCCGCCGGTCACGCGCATGCCCTCGTGCAGACCCTCGACGCCTTCGCCGACGGATTCCACCACGCCGACCGGCTCGTGGCCCATCGAGACCGGATAGGAGTCGAGCGTCTCCTCGACGGCGTGCAGCTCGCTCGCGCACACGCCGCACGAGAGGACGCGCACGAGGACGTGACCGGCCCGGGGGGCGGCGACCTCCTGCTCGCCGACCTCGAACGTCTCCGGGCTCACCAATCGTGCGACGCGGCTCGTCGCGGATCCCTCGATCATGACCGCCTCCGTATGCGGCTAACGTTGACACGTGAAGCTTGCGGGATACAGCCCATGAGCGACCAGCCGATCTCGCGGGTCGGTGGGATCCCGCCTCGGTGACGTCGAGATGAGCTCGAGCGTCGTCTACGTCGGCACCTACACCGCCTCGCTGCCCCACGTGGACGGCCGGAGCGACGGCATCCAGATCTTCGCGTTCGACGAAGGACGGCTCGAGCATCGCGTCACGGCGCCCTCCGACAACCCGTCGTTCCTCACCACCGATCATGCGAATCAGACGCTCTACGTCGTGCACGAGCTGCTGGAGTACGGGGGTCGCGAGGAGGGCGGCGTGAGCGCGTTCCGCATGTCGTCCGACGGGTCGCTCTCGCTTCTCGGGCGGCGCGGAACCGGGGGCACCGGGCCGTGCCACGTCTCGGTCGATCGGGACGATCGGTGGGTGTTCGTTGCGAACTACGACGGCGGCTCCGTGGCCGTCTTCCCGCGGCTCGAGAACGGCTCGCTCGGCGGGCTTCGTCAGTTCATCCAGCACGATGGCGCGGCGATGGTCGACGCTCGTCGGCAGGAGCGCGCGCACGCACACCTCGTGCGCACGGACCCCCGCAACCGGTTCGCGTACGTGTCCGATCTCGGCCTCGATCAGGTCGTGATCTATCGGCTCACCGACGGCGTCGACGGCGACGTGCTGGTCCCGGGGCCGCCGGCGTTCGCCGCGGAGCCGGGCGCAGGACCGCGGCACCTCGCCTTCGCCCCGGGCGGCACCCGCGCGGTCGTCATCAACGAGCTCGACTCGACCGTGGTCGCGCTCGCGGTCGACCCGGAAGACGGGAGCCTTCGTGCGCTCGACGGTGCGTCGACCTTGCCGCCGGGTTTCGCGGGCGAATCCACGTGTGCCGAGGTGACGTTCTCGCTCGACGGGCGCTTCGTGTACGGGTCCAACCGCGGGCACGATAGCATCGCGGTGCTCGCGTTCGACGGCGACTCGCTCGAGCCGGTCGAGTGGATCCCGACGGGCGGCAGGACGCCTCGCCACTTCGCGTTCGACCCAACGGGCGCGTGGCTGGTCGCCGCGAACCAGGACTCGGGCACGCTCGTCGTATTCTCGGTCGAACCAGGCGACGGGATCCCGCGCCCGACCGGCGAGGTCGTCGAGTGCGCGACACCGGTGGCGGTGCACTTCGTCCCGGTTGCTTCCTGAGCGCGCTCAGGGCGTCGGATCGAGGATGAGCGGCGGCAGCGGCGTCTGCGTGAAGTCGAACTCGTTCGCGAGGTCGCCGAGGACGCTCACCTTTTCGCGAACCGTCGGCCTGGAGTCGGGTCGCCCGTCGAACCGGCTGATGCGCTCGCCGTCGCAGAAGAGGTCCTCGATGAACTTCAGGTAGGCGTCGAACGAGAGCGTCTGGTGGTCGATCGTGCCGGCCTTCGCCCAGGGGCTGATCAGGATGCCCGGCACGCGGATGCCGTAACCGTTCTCGTCGACCTGCTTCGGCTTCACGTGGTCGTAGAACCCGCCCCAGTCGTCCCACGTGAGAAAGATCGCCGTCGAGTCCCAGTCGGGGCCCTGCATGGCCGCGTTCACGACCTCCGTGACCCACTCCTGACCGGCAGCGACCGAGTAGGGCGGGTGCTCCGAGTAGCCGCTCCCCGGCACGACCCACGACACCGACGGCAGCGTGCCGTTCGCGGCAGCCGTGAGGAAGGCGTCGTGTCCCTGGACGTTCTTCACCTGGTGGTCCTCGCCGACGGTGCGGAACCCGGGGAGCGGGTCCTGGGCCGCCACCGTGAAGTCGCCCGCAGGGTGCGGGCACGGCGCCTTGGTGCACGTGTCGTCGCCCACGTAGTAGCCCCAGCTCACCCCGTGTTTGTGGAGCAGGTAGGTGAGGTCCGTCCACGCGTAGGGCCGGCTCTTCTGCTGCGTCCACATCGTGCCGTTTTGCTGGAGGTCGGACACGCAGCTCATCGGATCCGTGCGGTCGGCGCAGTGGGCCGCCCAGGCGGAGACCAGGAACATGTGGGACGGCAACGTCCACGAGTCCGACGGCGCGAACATGCGGTCCTGCAACACGAAGTGCTCCGCGTAGGACCAGTAGTTGGGGATCTCTCGGTCGGTGTGGAATCCCATGACATCGGGCTGCCCGGCCGGCCCCGGCTTCGCGAGCGTGCACTCGGTGGGCGTCGTCGCGACGATCTGGTCCACCTGGGTGAGCCCCGCCGGCCCCGAGCATGTGTTGTGGGTATTGAGCGCGAAGCCGTCCATGGCGCCGGCGTCGATGTCGCGAAGGGCGGCGGTCTGGTTGTGCGGGCCGCCCTCGTCGTACTGGTTGGTGTCGTGGAAGGGCTTCACGCAGTGACCCAGCGCGGGGTCGGGGATGCACACGTCCCAGTTCCCGTTCGGCTTCGTGGGAATCCCGTCGGCGCCGGGGAAGGTCCCGAAGTACTCGTCGAACGATCGGTTCTCCTGCACGACGACGATGACATGCTGGATCGTCTCAATGCCGGGAGCGGTCGTGTCGCTCGGCGGCGGCGTCTCCGAAGCCGACAGGCTCGTGCACGCGGCGGCGCCGATCGCGAGTGCGGCGAACGTGGCGATCGTTCGACGGGGGACGGGCACGGCGCGGCAGTGTAGCCCCGCGCCGCCGCCGTCCGCGGCGACGCAGTGTTGCGATCGCGTGCTGCTTGCGTCCCCCGATCGTGTGTAGCCTGTCGAGCTTGAACGAAGCCGCCATCGTCGTCGAGGGCATCGAGAAGCGCTTCGGGAAGGTCGAGGCGCTTCGCGGGGTCGACCTGCAGGTTCGGCCCTCCACCGTGCTCGGACTGCTCGGCCCCAATGGGGCGGGCAAGACGACCACGGTCCGCATCCTCACCACGCTGCTCGGCCCCGACAAGGGCCGGGCGACCGTCATGGGCTACGACGTCGTACGCGACGCCGAGCGGCTGCGGCACGTGATCGGCCTCGCCGGGCAGAGCGCCGCGGTCGACGAGAACCTCACCGGCCTCGAGAACCTCGTGATGGTCGGTCGCCTGTACCACCTGTCTTCCGCGGAGGCGAAGCGCCGTGGAGAGGCCGTGCTCGAGCGCTTCGAGCTCACGGGGGCCGCCCACCGCCCGGCGAAGACCTATTCGGGAGGCATGCGCCGGCGGCTCGACCTCGGCGCGAGCCTCGTGGGCCGGCCGGAGGTCCTGTTCCTCGACGAGCCCACGACGGGACTCGACCCGAAGGGCCGGCTCGAGATGTGGGACGTGATCCGCGAGCTCGTGAGCGACGGCACCACGCTGCTGCTCACCACGCAGTACCTCGACGAGGCCGACAACCTCTCCGACTCGATCGCCGTGATCGACGACGGTCGCGTGATCGCCGAGGGCACCTCCGACGAGCTGAAGGATCGCGTGGGCGGCGAAGTGCTGCAGCTGCGCGTCGCCGACCGCTCCCAGATGGCCGAGGCCACGGGCGTCGTGTTCGGACTGGGACCCGGCAGCGCCAACACGAACAACGACGCCGGCGAGATCACCCTGCCCGTCGGGAACGAGGGGCCCGCGGTGCTCACGGAGGCCGTGCGTCGCCTCGACGACGCACAGATCAAGCTCGCCGACATCGCCCTGCGACGTCCGTCGCTCGACGACGTCTTCCTCGCGCTCACCGGACACGCCGCCGAGGAACGCTCGGAGGACGCGGAGGCCCGGGAAGAGGACAAGAGGAAGCGAAGGGGGAGCCCGTGAGCGCCTCGACGTCGACGACCGCTCGGCCGGCGGCTCCTTCCGGCGGCCGCATCGCCTACGCGGTCTCGGACTGGCGCACGATCACCTGGCGGAACCTGCTCACGTACATCCGCAAGCCGGACCTGCTGGTGTTCTCCACGATCCAGCCGGTGATGTTCGTGCTGCTGTTCGTCTACGTCTGGGGCGGCGCGATGGAACGGAGCCTCCCCGGCGACATCTCGTACGTGGACTTCCTGATGCCGGGCATCTTCGTGCAGACGGCGATCTTCGCCGCGCTGCAGACCGGCGTCGGGCTCGCCGACGACCTCCAGAAAGGGCTCATCGACCGCTTCCGCTCGCTGCCGATGGCGCGCTCGGCGGTGCTCGCGGGCCGCACGGCCGCCGACACGGTCGTGATCATGTTCCAGATCGTCCTGATGTTCATCGTGGCGTACCTCGTGGGCTACCGGCTGCACGAGGGCCTGTTCGAGGCACTCCTCGGCTTCGTCGGCGCCGTGCTGGTCGGCTACTCGTTCACGTGGGTCGCGGCGTTCGCGGGTCTCTCGCTCAAGACCGTCGAGGCCGTGCAGGCGGCCACCTTCACGCTGGTCTTCCCGATCGTGTTCGCGAGCTCGGCGTTCGTCCCGGACGCGAACTTCCCCGGCTGGCTCCAGGCCTGGTCGCACGTGAACCCCGTCTCGATCTGGTCCGACACCTTCCGCGTGCTGACGCTCGGCGACCTCTACACCCACGCGCCGAGCGATCTCGTGGGTGACGTCCCGTCGCTCGGCACGTTGCTCTGGCAGTCGAGCGCATGGTTCCTCGGGATCCTCGCGCTGTTCGTCCCGCTCGGCGTCCGGGTCTACCGCCGCACCTGAGCTCGGACCTCGATCGACCGATCTCTAGGCCGTTGGGGCAGTCACGTGCATGACGAGCGAGTCCTCCATGGTCGAGCCGTCGGGATGGGGAAGAGGACCTTCTTGAAGGAGGACTACCGAGTAGTCGCCGGCAGGGACGTCGGGGACCTTGAAGCTGATCGAGAAGGAGCACAACCCGACGCCGCCCTCTCCGAGCCGGAGCAGAGGGCCCGGAGCGCTTGGCGACGGTTGGATGGTGGAGAACGACGAGAGGTATGCCCAGTCCTTCGGGTCGGCGTTCCACCAGGCGATGATGACGGTGGCGCCACTCTGGTCGTAGTACCCGCTCTCCTTCTGGAACGGCATGGGGCCCGTGATCGTCACGGTATCTCCGGGCGCTCCTTCGGCGGGGGTCGCCGTGGCCTCGAATCCGCTCTCCGACGGAACGGGGCACACGGGCGGCACGGCAAGAAGATCGAGCTGGTCCTGCGCACGCTGAACCTGCTGTTCGGTGGGTGCAGCGCTTCCGAAGTAGACGCGCACCAGCACGTAGGCGTCGGGAATCTCGTACACCGTGTAGTCGCCTGCCGGCTCTTCCGCCTCCGGACCCCGCACGTCGGCGTCCGCCAGGTCGAGACGATCGAGGCTGCCGGGCGGATATGGGCCCTGGGAGGGGTCGTAGCTCCAAGGAGTCGCCTCGGTCGTGATGACGATCTCGCCCGGCGCCAAGCCGCCGATCGTGTGGATCGGGATCGCGGGCGAGAGGGGATCCAGGTCACGGTCGTCGAACCCCACCGTCGACGCCCACGCGATCGTGGCCTCGTCGTCTTGCACGAATCCTCCATCGTGGAGATGCCACCCGTCGTCGGCGTACTCGGGAAACGACAGGGGGAAGTACTGGTTCGCAAAGGGGGGTGGCGGGGTGGGCTCGATCGACGTCGTGGACGCCGCAGGCCCGGGCGACGGAGCAGCGCTCGGCCGAAACGCGTTCCACGCGAACGCGAGAGCGGCGATCGCGATGACGATGGCGACGGCTCCCGCCATCACCCGGCGGGCCCGCCCTGGTTCGCTCGTGGCTTCTCGTGGCGTCCGGGACTGAATGTCGTTCCAGTGATCCGGGGCGGGGGACGTGTCAACCTGGCGCACGAAGGCTCGAATCTCATCATTCATCTCGGTCCTCCAGTTGCCTTCGGAGCTTCGCGTGGGCGCGCACGAGGTGGACGCTGACCGCCGATGCCGACGACCCCGTGAATGCGGCGACTTCGCGGAGCGAATAGCCTGCGTAGTCGTGGAGCGCGACCGAGGCTCGCTGCATCGGTGAGAGCTCCCGCATCGCGATCGAGAGCAGCAGCGGGGCGTCGGGGAGCTCGTAGCTGGTCTCCGTCAAGCCCGCACTCTCCGATCGACGCCGGACGAGATCACCGGCCGCGATCCGATACGCCGCCTTCCAGATCCATCGCTCGGGTACGTGGATTCCGTCGCCGCGCCGAAGGGCTTGGGCGAACGCCTCCGCAACCGCGTCGGCCGCGATCTCGCGGTCCCCCGTGTAGAGCAGAAGCGATCGATACATCTTCGCCCCGTGTTCCCGGTACACCTGCTCCAACTCCATGACCGGGCTCCCGATGATCGAGATCGACCTCATCGCTCTGTCCAATAGGGGTTGCTCCCGCGGCGTTTCCTAACAGGGACTCCTGACCTCGGAGATCGTTCGCGAGCGTGTCTTCAGTATCCGGGACGATGCCTCGCGTCTTAGGTGCGGAGTGGTGGAGCACGACGCATCGGTCAACCGCACATCTTCGTCCGTCCCCGAGACACGCCAGGCGAAGGGCGATGGCTCGAGGGATGGAGTTGTTCCGCGTCTACAGCTTTCCGCTCCTCCCCCGCTCCATGGAGTAGGTGCAGGATGCGGTCGTGGACGAAGGGAAGGGGCTCGAGGACGTCTATCGGGCTCAGGCAGGCAGGATGTGGCGCGCCCTGGTCGGCTTCTCGGGGGATCCCGAGATCGCGGCCGAGGCGGTCGCGGAGGCGTTCGCGAGAGCGATTCGCGACGAGGATCAGATCCGCGATCTTGAGCCGTGGCTCTGGCGCGTCTCCTTCAGGCTCGCGAGCGCGGAGCTCAAGCGACGTTCGCGATCGAGCGATTGGACGATCGCGCCCACCTACGAGATGCCCGATCCCATTCCCGAGCTCATCGCGGCGCTGCGATGCCTTTCGCCGAACCAGCGGCTCGCGGTTGTTCTGCACGACTACGCCGATCGCTCCACCCTCGAGGTGGCGGAAGCGCTCGGATGCTCGAGGGCGACCGTGCACGTGCACTTGAGCCAGGGCCGTCGGAAGCTCCGCTCCCTCTTGGAGGCGACCGATGCATAACGCGAAGAACACCCTCCGGGCGTTGGATCGACTGGAGCCTCCCGATCTCTGGGACGACGTCCATCGGCGGTCACCGGGAAGCGACCGGGACTCGCTGCCCGCGCGGCGGGGCCGATGGCTCGTGATCGTCGTCGCGTTCGCGCTCACCGCGGGTGCGACCTCGTTCGCGATCCGCGCCCTCACATCGGACACGGGTGGCAAGGTCGCATCACTGAACACCAGCACGTGGCACTCGCGCACGATCGACGAATTGGGCCTCGCGTACATCTATCCGCCCCAATGGCATGTTCAGCCGTTCTCGGAGAGAGTCGGCCACGTCGGTTTTGCCGGGGTCGTCCTATCCAACGGGTCGAGCGATCTCCGTCACCCGGCCCAACCGAACAGCGCGACGTCGGCATGGGACCTGAGCGAACTGGCGGCAGACGGCGTCGTGATTTCCATCGAGCACGTCTTCGCGCTTTCGGACGGCCAAGAACCGGATTCACGATTCCCGCTCTCACTCGGGGACGCCGAGGTCGTGAGTGCGGGGAAGGCGAGGGCGGGAACGCAAGCTTTCCTCTTGCAGTTCGGGGCGCATGGGCATTCCGACTATGTGCGGAGCTGGTTTGGACCCGAAGCCTCGAGACACGACCAGCAAGTGGCTCGGCTCATTGTTGCCGGCATCAGCCTCGCCGGGCCGTCCACGGAGCTACCGAACGCTGCGCTCGACCCGGTGGCGATCTGCGACGTGCCCGAGTACGACCCCAACGTGGCCGTGCTCGGGGACGACTTCTCGAGCGTCTTCGGCGAGGTCGGTCCGCGAACCTTCCCGCTCGGCCTTCTCGAGGCAGCGGGCGACCCCGGGTCGACGATCCAGGGCGCCGCGGCGGATGCTCTGCGGTTGTACCTCGCAAGCCCCGAAGCGCGGAACGCGCCGGCGGACGGTTGGAGGGCGATCGATGAGACCGCCGATGAGGTCATCTTCGCGGCCCCACCGAACGGCGGCTATTCCGACTGGTGGGTGGTTCGGTTCGAACGCGAGGGCGAAGTCTGGCACCCGAGGGAGACCGAGCTCGTCGATCAATCCATCACCCCCGCACAGCGGGGACACCAACTCGAGCTCTCCTGGTCCGGCGACGTTGCGTTCGAGGACGGCTCGTGGAACTCGGGTCTGATCCTCACGAACGACCGCGAGCGGGCGTGGAGCGCAGATGAGCAGGCTCCGGCGATCTGGGGTCAAGCCCACGTCTTCGATGCCGCAACTGGTATGGAGGTTGGGAGAACTGCACAAACGGTGGGCGAGTGGGGTACTGGGATCTCCGTGCCGGCGAGCGACAGCGTCGAGGTGCCGCTATCGCTTGGAGGCCAGCTCGGCGCCCTGGATCCCGGCGCGTTCGACGTGGTTGCCTGCGTGCCGCAGCTGGGTCTGGCCTCGCCGGTCGGATCGCTTCGCGTGATCGACGAACCGACGACGACGAACACCCGTGTCCTCACCTACTCGTACACGGGCATCGCCATGACGGCGCTGGGCGGCGGCATCCTCGTCGACCACAACGGTTGTCTCGCCGTCGCAGAGTCGCAGGACGACCCGCGCCCGACCTACGTGCTCTGGCCCGACGGGTATGCCCTCGTGACCCGAGATGGCCGGACGGTCTTGATCGATGCGGTGGGCACCGAGGTCGCGCAGATGGGTGACGAGATCCAACTCGGCGGTGGCTACGGCTCGTTCGAAGGCGCGATCGGAGACGTCCCCGAGTCCTGCCGGAGCGGTGGGCAGGGCTACTTCATCGCCGGCGGGCCTGCGTGAACAGCTCGCGGAGCGCGCCCGCGCTCGCCACCGGCTGGCTCGGGCCGATGCTGCCGACCGGCGGCGACTCCGCGAGCGGCGGGATCAACACCGGGGCTTCAAGCTCGGCGGCTGATCGGCGTGCGCCTGCGTAGACTCCCGCCATGACCTCGCGGCGGGAGATCGAGGACCTGTTACTCGCCGTCGCGGAGCACGAGGTCGACCCGGAGGCCGCCGCCGATCGCCTCGCGCAGCTGCCGTTTCGCGATCTCGGCTTCGCGCGCGTCGACACGCATCGCGAGCTGCGTCAGGGTGCGCCCGAGGCGATCCTCGGCGAGGGCAAGACGCCCGAGGAGGCCGCCGCGATCGCGAAGGCGCTCGACGAGGCCGGCGCCTCGAGCGTGCTCGTCACGCGCGCCTCCTCGGAGATGCGCGCCGCCGTGCGGGAAGCGATCCCCGACGCGATCGAGGACGAACGCGCGCGTGCCGTGTGGGTCGAGCATCGCCCGCTCGAACGACGGGGCCGGGTGCTGA
>DATBIS010000103.1:0-4013 GCA_036556805.1 Actinomycetota bacterium
TCCGCGCTCGGCGTCCTCACGACGGTGCTGATCGCGAACTCGCTGCTCATCTCGGGGCTCGCGAAGCTCGGGCACAGGATCGACCGTCTCAAGGTGCCGTTCCTCCGGCCGCTCGACGACTCGGAGGCGGCCCGCGAGAAGACCCTGATCGCCCGCTGGGGCCGCTTCGTGACCGCTCACGCGAAGCCGCTCTTCATCGTGCTCCTCGTCGTGGGCATCCTGCTCGCGGCGTCCTCTGCCCTCGTCCGGCTCGGCGCCTCCGACCAGGGGACGCAGCCGACGAACCAGACCGCCCGGCGCGCGTACGACCTGCTCGCCGAGGGCTTCGGGCCCGGCTTCAACGGCCCGATCCCGATCGTCGTCGACGTGAACGGGTCCTCGCAGGTGCCGCAGCGGGTCTACGACGGCGTGCGCGGGCTCGACGGCGTCGCGTCCGTCGCCGAGCCGCAGTTCAACGACAAGAAGACGGTCGCGATCGTCTTCGTGACGCCCGACTCCGCGCCGCAGGACGAGGCGACCGGCAAGCTCGTCGACCGGCTGCGCGACGACGTCGTCCCCCGAGCGACCGAGGGGAGCAACGCGGCCGTCTACGTGGCCGGCCTCAACGCGGCCTTCAAGGACATCGCCGATCGGATCATGGAGCGGCTGCCGCTGTTCCTGCTCTACGTCATCGGCGTCACGTTCATCCTGCTCGCGATGGCGTTCCGCTCGATCGTGATCTCGCTGACTGCTGCGATCACGACCATTCTCTCGGCGTTCATCGGGTTCGGCGTCCTGACCCTCGTCATCCAGGAAGGGCACCTGATGGGCCTCACCGGGCTCGACCGGACCGGTCCGATCGAGACGTTCGTGCCGCCGATCGCGTTCGCGATCCTGTTCGGGCTCTCGATGGACTACATGGTCTTCCTCACGAGCCGCATCCGCGAGGAGCACGTGCACGGCCTCCCGACGAGGGCCGCGGTCGAGCACGGGATGGCAGCGATCGGTCGCGTGGTCGTCGCGGCGGCGATCATCATGGGCACGGTCTTCGCCGCGTTCATCCTCACCCCGGACCGCATCTCGAAGGAGTTCGGGCTGCTGCTCGCGTTCGCGATCCTGACCGACGCGCTCGTGGTGAAGATGACGCTCGTGCCGGCGTTCCTCACGCTCATGGGCGAGAAGTCGTGGTACATCCCGCGGTGGCTCGACCGGGTGCTGCCCAACTTCACGATCGAGCCGCCGCACGAGGGCAACGGGCGCGAGGGCCTCGAGCCGGCGCGGACGCCCGAGCCGGCCGCTCGAAGCTGAACGTGTCCGCGGGCGGCGGGGCGCGGCCCCGCCGCCCGCTGGATCGTCACGCGCGCTTTCCGCAGGCAATTCTTCCCAGACTGCGAAATGACGTGAGGCTTTCTTTGTCGAAAACCCCTTGCGGAATCGGCGCGGATGCTCTATCCTCCGCCGACGGGAAGGAAACCGGAAGAGATGCTGACCCACACCGACACCACGACGTACTCGCTCGAAGCGGAGCCGGCCGCGACCGCGCCAGTCTGGCGGAGCGCCGTTGCCCCGTTCGAGCTCGCGGGTGTCCGACCCCTCGCTGGGAGGCGTGCAGGCTAGGTCTCTAGCCGCATTCCGAGCCAGTCGAGGGCGACCCACCGGGTCGCCTTTCGTCGTTCGAGAGGGGCCCGTCCGATAGCGAACACGAGGTGATGCCCAGCTTGAAGAAGACCTAGGACCGAATCGAGGCCCCGCCTGAGAGAGAAAGACTCCTCCTGCTCGGAGCGTTGGAATAGCGCCTGGGATATGCGTGTGCTTTTGCATGCGCTTTTCCGGATCGAGCATGAGACTCGGGCTCCAAAGCCCCTCCACGTAGGACACCGCCCACGGGACGCGCAACCCGGTGGCCGGCGATCCAGGGTCGAAGGGTTGGCGAGTGGCTTGGAAAACATCGCTCGGCGTTCGAGCCGGTGCGAGACAGAGGACCCGACACGAGCCGACCGGGTCGGCCCGCCTGCTGCATCGACGGCCCTGTCGGGGTCGTGGATGGAGAGGCCGATCGTTCCGGGACCGGAGACGCCCGTTCGACTCGAGCCGGCCAGAGAGCGCGGTGGGGGAGCGGCCGTCCCCGCGAGCCTCATGAGCTCGAGACCGTGGGTTCGAATCCCACCCGCGCACTAGCCGTTCGTAGCAGCGTGACCACGTCCGGTTCGCCCGAGGAGGTGCGGGGTCGGGAGCTCAGCATGACCTGGGAGCTGGATCCCGACGGGTCTCCGTGAGCCGACGCCAGCGGGCCCTCGTGGTGTCAACGGCGAGCACGCGGCCTTCGTACGGCCGAGGTGCGGGTTCGACTCCTGCCGAGGGCTTCCAGCCGGTGTCGGACGTCGGTCGGGCACCACCACCCGTTGGGTGACCGATGGCCGCATTCTCGATTCCAGACACGTCCGATCCGGAGAGGCGCGACGTCGTGGGCTCCGACACCGCGACGCCGCACCTCGTGTCAGACCTCGCCCGCCGCGCGCCCTCCGACCTGGCGGAGGGTGCCCGGGTGCCCTTCGAGAGAGAGGAGCACGGAGATGCATCGTCATCTGCACATCGTCCGGCTCGTGCCTCCGCGTCCGGTACGCCCGGAGCGCCCGGCGAAGGTGATCGTCCTCGACGTTCGCCGCAAGGCGCGCCTCGAGCCGGCACGACCGGAGCGCCACCCGCCGCGGGATGCGGCGTAAGAACGACGAGCCGCCCGCGGGATTCATGCCTGCGGCTCGTCGCACGACCTCGGCGCGGGCATGGGGGGCGCCCGCGCCGAGCCGCATACGGATGTGGCGAGACGGGGGCAGAGCGGCCGCCGACACCGGCGGCCGCTCTGCCCCGATGAGTTTCGGTCGTCGGCCCGGTCAGGAACCCCGACAGCACACGACCGGAGGATTCGACATGCGAAAGCTCGTCGTCACGACGTTCACGACGCTCGACGGAGTGATGCAGGCGCCGGGTGGGCCCGGGGAGGACCCCGACGGGGGCTTCGAGCACGGTGGTTGGTCGGTGGGCTACTGGGACGAGCGCATGGGAGAGCTCGCGCTCGAGATCCACCTCGCGGCCGGCGCAGTCCTGTTCGGACGCAAGACGTACGAGATCCTCGGCGGCCACTGGCCGCGTGTCGGCGACGACGATCCGATGGCCGCCAAGCTCAACGCGGTCCCGAAGCACGTCGCCTCGCGCACGCTCCACACGCTCGAATGGGCGAACTCGTCGCTGCTCGCGGGCGACGTGCCGGACGCCGTCCGACGCCTCAAGGCCGAGGACGGCGATCCGCTGCTCGTGATCGGGAGCTCGGGGCTGGTCCAGACGCTGATCGAGCACGATCTCGTCGACACGTTCATCGTCTGGACGTTCCCGGTCGTGCTCGGCGAGGGCAAGCGGCTGTTCGGGGACGGGGCAGTCCCCGCCGGCCTCGAGCTGACCGGGATCGAGACCTCGACCACGGGCGTCACCGTCGCGACGTACGAGCGCGCCGGGGAGGTCAAGTTCGGATCGTTCACCCTCGACGAGTAGCCGAACCGTGGCGAGCCGCGAGGCGGGCGCCTGGAGGGCGCGACACGGCGGTCGAGCCCGCCCGGTGCCACGGACACGACCACCGAGGGCCGCACGGGCGGCCCTCGTCGTTCGTCGAGGCCCCGGCGCACGTGTACCGGCCGTGCCGATCTCTATGCTCGCGTGCCGATGACCGCGCGCACGGGTCGGGTGTGAGCAGCGCAGAGACACGTCGGGAGCAGAACGCCTGGCGGAAGGCGGTGCCCTGGCGCATCCTGATCGCGGCCGCCGTCGTCGTCGCGCTCGCAGCCGCCGTCGTCTCGATTCGCGACACGCTCCTCGTCGTCTTCCTGGGCGTGTTCGGGGCGCTCGTGTTCGAGATCCCGCTCCGCTGGTTCGTCCGCAAGACCGGCTGGGGCCGCGGCATCTCCGCGACGGTTCTCGTGCTCGGGACCGCGGTCGCCGTGACCGTGCTCGCGCTCGTGCTGCTGGTGCCGATGGTGGGGGCG
>DATBIS010000104.1:0-3669 GCA_036556805.1 Actinomycetota bacterium
CGGGTCGGCGGCCACCTGCTCGGCGATCTCGATCGCGGTGGTCTCGTCGCCGGCCGTGTCGAACTGCACGACCTCGCCGACGACTCCCCGGTCTTCGAGCCGGCGCTGCACCATCATGTCGAACGCCAGGAACGACGGTGAGACCAGGTCCACGTGATCGGGCACGGAGAGGTCCTGCAGGAAGGCGATCCTCACGGTTGGCTCGCCGTCGCCCGGCGTCGTGCAGCTCGCCACCGCCGTCAGGGTCACGGCGAGGGCGCAGGCGATCGACGTGCGAAGTCCGGGAAGCATGGAGGGCCCGCTAGTCTAGGGAGGCTCTCGGCCGGGATGGCGGAACTGGCAGACGCGCGGGACTCAAAATCCCGTGGGCTTCGGCCCGTGAGGGTTCGACCCCCTCTCCCGGCACCGTCACATCGTCGCCGCGAGCGCGCCCGCCACGGCCAGATCCTCGAACGCGATGCCGACGGAGACGAACACGGTGACATCGGCGGCGGCCTGCCGCACCCGCTTGCCCCGCACGAGCTCTTGCAGGTCGGCCACCACGTGCTCCGCGTCCACCGCCCCATCCGCGATCGGGATCAGGAGGTCGCCGCTCTCCTCGAGCGCGGCCTCCCGCGTCTCGACGACGACCCGGGCACGCCGGACCGTCTCCGAGTCGAGCTCTCTCGTGTCGGGCCGGTACGCGCCGACGGCGTTGACGTGCGCTCCCTCGGCGAGCCGGGCGCCGTCGAACAGCGGCTCGGTCGCCGTCGTGCACGTGCAGACGATGTCCGCGACCGACACGGCCTCGGCCCCGCTCGGGCTCGCGTCGATGCCCATGTCGCGGGCGTGGCCCGCGAGCGCCTCGGCCCGGGCGGCCGTGCGGCTCACGATCACGACGTCGGCGAGCGCTCGCACCGCGGCCATCGCCTCGAGATGGGCGCGGGCCTGCACGCCGGCCCCGAAGATCACGAGCCGGGTCGCGTCGGCACGCGCCAACAGACGCGTCGCGAGCCCGCTCACCGCGGCCGTCCGCAGGGCCGTCAACGCGGACCCGTCGACGAGCAAGCGGGGGGCCTGCGTGGCCGGGTCGAACAACACGTACACCGCATGGATGAACGGCAGCCCGCGCGCCGGGTTGTCCTCCGTCAGGGTCACGAGCTTCACTCCCACGCCGGGTGCCCCCGTCGCCGGCATCAGCAGCAGGTCCCCCGCCGGTGTGGGCACGTGCGTGCGGAGCGGAGCTCCCGTCGGGTCGTCGTCGCGGAACGCCGCCTCGAGCGCGTCGATCGCGTCGAGCATCGGGACCCGCCGCAACAGCTCGTCGCCGTCGACGAAGGGCACCCGCACGGACCCAGCCTCAGAGCTCGCCGAGGTACGCCTGGCGCATCTGCGGGTTGTTCAGCAGGCCCTCGGCCGTGTCGGAGAGCACGACCTCGCCGGTCTGGATCACGTAGCCGCGATCCGCGATGCGAAGCGCCATGTTGGCGTTCTGCTCCACGACGAAGACCGTGCGGCCGAGCTGCCTGATCTGCTGGATGATCTCGAACACCTGCTCGACGAGCACCGGCGCGAGCCCCATCGACGGCTCGTCCATCAGCAGCACCTTGGGGTCGGCCATCAGCGCGCGGCCCATCGCCACCATCTGCTGCTCGCCGCCGGACAGCGTGCCGGCCTTCTGCTTGAGTCGCTCCCGGACGCGCGGGAACGTCTCGAGCACCTGCTCCCGGTCGCGTCCGATGCCGTCCTTGTCCCTCCGGAGGTACGCCCCGAGCTGCAGGTTCTCGTCGACGGTCATGTCGGCGAACAGGCGCCGGTTCTCCGGCACCATCGAGATGCCGCGCCGGACGATCTCCGAGGTCTGCCGCCCAGAGATCGGCTCGCCTTCGAAGACCACCTCGCCCTCGCTGGGCACCACGTAGCCGAGGATCGTCTTCAGGGTGGTGCTCTTCCCGCTCGCGTTCCCGCCCAGGAGGCAGACCATCTCCCCCTGGAAGATCTGCATGTCGACGTCGCGGAGCACGGCGACGAGCCCGTAGTGGGTCGAGACGTTCCTGAGCTCCAGCACCGGTGTGCGGTCGGCGGTGACGGCGTCGGTCACCCGAGCTCCTCGTGCCGGCGCCCCAGGTACGCCTCGATGACCTGCTCGTCGTTGGCGACCTCGTCGTACGTGCCTTCGGCGATCTTCCGCCCGTAGTCGCAGGCGACCACCCGGTCCGACACACCCTTGACCACCCGCATATCGTGCTCGATCACGAGCACGGTGAGTCCGAGCCCGTCGCGCATGCGCACGATGTGATCACGCAGCTCGAGCGTCTCGCGCGGGTTCATGCCCGCCGTGGGTTCGTCGAGCAGCACGATCACGGGGTCGGTGGCCAGCGCCCTGGCCATTTCGAGCCGGCGTCGGTTGGCGTAGGACAATGCGAAGGCGGGTTGGTCCTGACGATAGCCGGCGAGCCGAGACCCGAAGAAGTCGAGACTCTCCCTCGCCCGGTCGCGGATCGTCTCCTCCTCGACGCGCACGCGGGGGGTGCGGAGGATGGACCCGAACACGCCCGCCCTGCTCCGGCAATGCTGTCCGACCATCGCGTTCTCGAGCACGGTCATGTTCGGGAACAGATGGACGGTCTGGAACGTGCGGGCGATACCGGCCCGCGTGATCCGGTTCGGAGCAAGTCCGACGACACTGTCCCCGCGCAGCCGCACGTCGCCATCGTCCGGCGGGTAGAGCCCTGTGATCACGTTGAACACGGTGGACTTCCCCGCGCCGTTCGGACCGATGATCGAGACGATCTCGCCCTCCGCAACGTCGAACGAGAGGTCGTTGAGCGCGCTCAGCCCTCCGAACCGCTTCGTGACGCCGACGACCTCGAGCAACGGGACCGTCATCCGGCGCTCTCCCCGAGGGGGGAGGCGGGCGCCGCTACATGCTCGTCGGCCGCGATGTCGCCGGCCCACTTGTCTTGGTCACGGTCCTCTTCATGCAGCTCGCGGCTCCGGCGGACGTTCGGCACGATGCCCTCGGGACGCAGGAGCATGACCGCGACCACCGCAGCACCATAGGCGAGCAGGCGATACTCCTCGAATTCGCGCAGCAGACCGGGCAGGCCGACGAGCACGAGCGAGCCCGTGATCACGCCTGGCAGGCTGCCGATGCCGCCAAGGATGACGATGCCGAGGACCTGGATGGAGACGAGCACGGTGAAGGTCGCCGGCGTGAGTGATCCGATCTGCACGGCGAACAAGGCCCCGCCGACCGAGCCGATCGCGCCGCCCATCGCGAACGCGAGCAGCTTGTACGCGGTCGTGCTCACCCCCATGGCGTCGGCGACCTGCTCGTCCTCGCGCAGGGCCGTCCACGCCCGGCCCACCCGCGAGTTCGCGAGCCGCCACGACACGAACAATGCGAGCAGCACGAAGGCGAGGGCCAGGTAGTAGAAGTGCTGGGGTTCGCGGAAGCCGAAGTCACCGATCGCCGCATTGGTGATGTCACGCATGCCCTGAGGACCGCCGACGAGAGGCTCGAGCCACGGGCTCGTGACCAGGACCACGATCATCTCACCCAGCCCGAGGGTCACGAGGGCCAAGTAGTCTCCGCGGAGCCTCAGCACGGGCGCACCGATGAGGACTCCGGCCACCGCGGCGATCAGCACGACGATCGGGACCGCGACGTAGAAGTTCAGGTCCATC
>DATBIS010000105.1:0-2446 GCA_036556805.1 Actinomycetota bacterium
CCGAACGTCAGGAGCTGGGTCCCCGCAAGGCGGCGGTGCTGCGCGCCGTCGTGGAGGAGTACGTCCGCAGCGGCGAGCCCGTGGGCTCGGAGACGATCGCGGAGCTCACGGGGCTCGGCGTGTCGAGCGCGACGATCCGCAACGAGCTCGCGGCGCTCGAGGAGATGGGGTACCTGAGCCATCCGCACACGAGCGCCGGACGGCTCCCCACCGACCTCGGGTACCGCTTCTACGTGGACTCGCTCCCGGCCGGCGGCCGGCTGCGCGACACCCAGCGTCGTGCGATCGCCGGGTTCTTCGCCGAGGCGATCCTCGACCTCGAGGAGGTGCTGAAAGGCTCGGTGCAGCTCCTCAGCCGCCTCACGCAGTACGCGGGCCTCGCGGTGCCGCCGAACGTCTCGGAAGAGCCGATCGTGCGGATGGAGCTCATCGACATGGGCCCGACCGTGTTGGTGCTGGTGGTGGGCCAGCACGGGCGCGTCGACAAGCGGGTGTTCGACCGGCCCGGCGAGACCGCGCCGGCTTCGATCGAGCACGCCGAACGACGAGTGGCCAAGCTCCGCGGGCTCGGGTACGCGGACGCCCAGGCGCGCCTGCTGCAGCTCGCGGCCGAGGGCCCGTCCGACGAGCACGACCTCATCCTCCAGGTCGCGGAGACGCTGCGGACCTCCGCGGAGTCGGAGAGCACGGGCCACGTGGTCGTGGGAGGCGTCTCGAACCTCGCCGATGAGGCGCAGCACTGGCGCCGCGAGACCGTTCGCCGTCTGTTCGAGGCCCTCGAGCGGGAGAACGAGATGCTGCGGGTGCTGCAGGACGTCCGCGCCGCGCACGACGACCTGTCGGTGACGATCGGCGGCGAGCATCCGTCGACCGGCGAATGGGAGGCCTCGCTCGTCACCGCGCCGTTCAAGGCGGGCGACGCGACGATCGGCACGATCGGCATCGTCGGGCCCACGCGCATGGACTATCTGAGCGCGATGGCGAGCGTCCGCGCGGTCGCGAAGCGGCTGTCCGACATCGTCACCGAGCTCGAGGAATGATGGCCGTCGACCTGTACGAGGTCCTCGGCGTTGCGCACGACGCGACGCAGGAGGACATCAAGAGGGCATATCGCAAGCTTGCGCGCGAGCTGCATCCGGACGTGAACGGCGACCCGGCCGCCGAGGAGCGGTTCAAGCAGCTCGCGGGCGCCTACGAGATCCTTTCCGACCCCGAGAAGCGACAGCGGTACGACACGTACGGCCACACCGGCGGGCCCGCCGGCTCGCCCTTCACCGACATCCAGGACATCTTCGACATGTTCTTCGGAGGCGGCGGCTTCGGTGTGGGGACCCGGACGCGTCGCGGACCGCGCCGTTCGGTGTCGCAGCACGGCGAGGACCTGTTCGTGCAGGCGGCGTTCTCGTTCCACGACGCGGCGTTCGGCGTCCGGCGCGACCTCGAGATCGAACGGCTCGTCACGTGCGATCGATGCATGGGCAACGGCGCGGAGCCGGGAACGGCACCGATCTCCTGCCGGACGTGCGGGGGAACCGGCGAGGTCCAGCAGGTGCGCCGGAGCATCTTCGGCACGGTGATGACCGCGTCGGTGTGCCGGGTCTGCCAGGGGACGGGGCAGGAGGTCCTCGACCGGTGCGGTCGATGCTTCGGCCAGGGGCGGCGCCGCTCGGTCGAGACGGTCACGGTCGACATCCCGGCGGGGGTGTCCGACGGGATGGAGCTCCGCGTCTCCGGGGGCGGGCACGCCGGCACCGCCGGCGGGCCCGCCGGAGACCTCTACGTCGGGATCCGCGTGGAGCCGAGCCCCCAGTTCGAGCGGCGCGGGCAGGATCTGCTCGCGGTGCTCGACGTCCCGTTCACGCAGGCCGCGCTCGGCGGGGAGGTGGAGGTCGAGACCCTCGACGGGGTCGAGCGCATCAAGATCGAGCCCGGCACGGAGTCGGGCGCCACCGTGCGTCTCCGCGGCGCCGGCGTGCCGAACCTCAATCGTCGCGGACGCGGCGACCTCTTCGTGACCGTGCACGTGACGGTGCCCGGTCAGCTGTCGAAGGACGAGCGGCGCGTCGTCGAGGAGCTCGCGGCCCTCCGCCACGAGGAGACGTCGAAGCGCGCGCCCGCGGCCGGCCGGCTCAGGCGCCCCGAAGCCTGAGGTAGGCTCCCCGCTCGATGCTCGAGACGACCTGTCTCTTCTGTCGGATCGCCGCGCGGGAGGAACCCGCCGAGATCCTCCACGCGACCTCGTCCGTCGTGGCGTTTCGCGACGCGAGCCCGCGGGCTCCCACGCACATCTTGCTGATCCCGCGTGAGCACGTCGACTCCGCGGCCGAGCTCACCGAGCACCACGCCGGCATGCTCGCGGACCTCATGCAGTCGGCCGCGCACCTCGCGAAGACCGAGGGGCTCGACGGCGGTTACCGGCTCGTGACGAACGTCGGGCCGCACGGCG
>DATBIS010000106.1:0-6649 GCA_036556805.1 Actinomycetota bacterium
ACGTTCCGAACCCACCAACTCTCATCGGTCACGATCTTCGCGATGTCGTGGCCGTGGTCGGCGGCGGACTCGGTGCTCGAGGCCTGGCAGGCCTGGGGTCCGGACGCGCCCCCTCCGTTGTGGTCGAGCTGTCGTCTCCGATGGATTCCGCAGACCGGCCCCACCGTCTCGGTCGGCGGCGTCTGGGCAGCGACTCCGGGAGGATTGGGGGCTCACCTGGACGAGTTGTCGGCGATGGTGGGCCTCGTCCCTTCGCGATCGGAGACGACGAAGCCCTACCTCGACGCCGCCTTCACACTCGCCGGGTGCAGCGGCTACACGCTGAACGAATGCCGACTCACGACGCAATCAACCGACGGCCGGTTGCCGCGAGAGGCCTCGATAGCCAAGTCCGACTTCTTCGATCGCCCGATGGGTTCGGACATCGCCAATCGTCTGTTGAGCGCGGTGGAAGGGCGTGGATCCACGTCCTCCCTGTCCCTCCAGGAAGGCGGCGTTCTTCTCGATGCCTGGGGAGGCCGCATCGCCGAGACGGCTGCGGACGAGACGGCTCTCCCGGCCCGGCAGGCCCGGTTCCTCGCGCAGGAGTTCGTGACGTTCAACGGAGCGCTCGGCGACGAGGCGCTCGCGGTCAACCGCACGTGGCTGAGGGGCCTTTGGCGAGACCTCCGACCGGCGGCGAGCGGCCTCGCCTACGTCAACTACATCGATCCCGACCTCGCGGGTTGGGAGCGGGCCTACTACGGATCGAATCTCGCCCGACTCGTCGAGGTCAAGCGGACCTACGACCCCGACGACGTCTTCCGTTTCGCCCAGAGCCTGCCGACCGCCGTGCACTGAACGGGCCGGGCCGGGCTCAGCCGGTCGAACCGCTCGAGGCGAGGGGCTCGAACGGCCCCACCTCGACCGTGGACGGCAGCCCGGGCCCGTTGCACGGCGGTGGTCCCAGCTCGTCGAACCCGTTCGCGACGTCGACGGTGCCACCGCCGGGGATGTCGAGACGCCAGAGCGGCGCGGCCCGGCCGTCGGGACACCAGTTCAACCAGCGGATCCGCACGAACGCGGCCTTCCCGGGATGGATCGTGACCACCGGCCAGCCCGCCGGCTTCGGCAAGGCGTCGACCTTCCATCCGGGGGGGCTGGGCAGGAACGTGATGCCCGAGAGGATCGGGTTGAGGTTCGGATGCAGCAGCTCGACGGTCGGACGGCCCTGCAGCGTGCAGGTCGTGTCCGAGAAGTTCGTGAGCGTCACGCCGCCTTCGCGCGACCCGGCCGCACCCTCCATCGATCCGGTGGCACGGAGCTGTCCGCCGGTGCACGCGGGCTTGGAGACCGCGGGCGGGGTCGACGGCGCGGAGCTGGGCGGCTGACCGGCCGAGTCCACGTCGTTCACGTCGTGGGCCGCGCCGAACGTCCGCACGCCGGCGAACAGCCCGCCCGCGAAGACGGCGACCGTCACGCCCACGGCGAGCGCGTTCACGGCGATCCGGCCGCGGGCTCGCCGCGCGAGCGACCGCGGCATCAAGCGCTGAGTGGGAACCTCCTCGGCCTTTCGCCGCAAGAGCTCCCGGAGGTCGTCGTGCAGGTCATTCACCGGTTCTCACCTCGATCTGGGTACGAAGGGTCTCGAGCCCCCGGGAGACCAGCGACTTCACGGTCCCCGGGCGGCATCGAAGGATGTCGGCGATCTCTTGCTCGGGCAGGTCCTCGTAGAACCGCAGGACGATCGCGGCCCGCTGCCTTCGCGAGAGCCGGCCGAGCGCCTGCCACAGGGCCTCGCGATCGTCGAGCCCTCGGTCGGCGCCGGGCTCGACCCGCCTGCCGATCGTTGCCTTCACGCGCGCCAGGTAGGCGCGCTCGACGCGCGCGCGACGGAAGTGCGAGTGGCTGAGGTTCACGACGGTCGTGCGCAAGTACGTCTCGAAGGCCCCAGGATCGCGCAGATGGACGAGCCGCCCGGCGAGGCGGACGAACGCGTCCTGCACGAGATCCTCGGCCAGCTCCCGGTCGCCGGTGAGGAGGAAGGCGAGCCGGACGGCGCCGGCGGCGTGGGCGCGGTAGAGCTCGCCCAGCCGCCCGGAGTCGGATGCCGTCACGTCGCTCACGCTCGAACCGAATGTTCTCGCAGTCACGCCGCCAAGGACGCATGACGGCCGCGATCGGTTCCAAGAATGGTTCGTTCGGGGAGATCGGGCGGTTCTCGCGTCGACGAAGGGGAAGCTAGACGTTCGAGTCGGGGAAGCTCTCCTTCTTCCGCTCGATCCACTCGCGCAGCTCCTCGTCCTTCGCGTCGTCGATCGGCGGCGGCTCGTACTCCGCGAGCATGCGCTTCCAGATCGCGTTCGCGCGCTCCGCGGCGTCCTTGGACCCCTCGAGCTCCCACTGCTCGAACGAGTTGTTGTCGGCGACGTTCGACCGGTAGAAGGCCGTCTCGAAGTTCGCAAGGGTGTGCGCGGATCCGAGGAAGTGCTGCCCGGGACCGTTCTGGAGGATCGCGTCGATCGCCTGGCCGTTCGGGGACAGGTCGACGCCCTTCACGAACTCGTGCACCATCCCGCACTGGTCCAGGTCGAGGATGAACTTCTCGTAGCCCATCGCGAGGCCGCCCTCGAGCCAGCCGGCCGCGTGCAGCACGAAGTTCACCCCGGCGAGGATCGTGGGCTGGAGCGTATTCGCGCTCTCGTACGCGGCCTGGGCGTCGGGCACCTTCGACGCGCACAGAGATCCGCCGCTGCGGAACGGGACGCCGAGGCGCCGCGCACAGGCGGCCAGCACGTAGAGCACCAGGGCGGGCTCCGGCGTGCCGAACGTCGGCGCGCCCGACTGCATCGACATGGACGAGGCGAAGGAGCCGAAGACCACCGGCGCGCCGGGGCGAACCAGCTGCACGTACGCCATCCCGGCCATCGACTCGGCGAGGGTCTGCGCAGCCGCGCCCGCCACGGTGGCCGGGCTCATCGCACCCGCGAGGATGAACGGCGTGATGATCAGCGCCTGGTTCGCCTCCGCGTAGGCCCGTGCGGCGCCCAGCATCGACGAGTCCCATACGAGCGGCGAGTTTGCGTTCACGAGGCTCATCACGACCACGTGGTCCTCGAGGTAGTCGGCGCCGAACAGGACCCGCGCCATGTCCACGGTGTCGCGCGCGCGGTCGGGATGCGTGACGGACCCCATGTAAGGCTTGTCCGAGTAGCGCATGTGCGCGTAGACCATCTCGTAATGCCGCTTGTTCACCGGCAGGTCGACCGGCTCGCACACCGTACCGCCGGAGTGATGCAGGTAGGGCGTCATGTACGCGAGCTTCACGAAGTTGCGGAAGTCCTCGATCGTCCCGTACCGGCGTCCCTGGTCGAGGTCGAGGACGAACGGCGAGCCGTAGGCGGGTGCGAGCACCGTGTGCATGCCGCCGATCTCGACGTCGTTCGCGTGGTTGCGTGCGTACTGGGTGAAGGCTCTCGGAGCGGTGGCGCGAATGAGCTCGCGCGCGAGCCCGCGAGGAAAGCGGACGCGCTCGTCCTCGATGGAGCAGCCCGCCTCCTTCAGCAGCTGAAGCGCGTCGGGTGCGCCCTTGAAGTCGATCCCGACCGTTTCGAGGATCGTGTCGGCGTTCTCCTCGATCGTGACGAGGCCCTCCTCGTCGAGCACCTCCACCGGCCGCAGCGTGCGGGTGAGGTAGGGCACGCGCGGGGTGGCGTGGGCCGCGCGCGCGGCCTGCCGCCCGGCGCGACCGCCGGTCCGGCGTCCGCGGGTTGGTTCGTCGCTCATGGCGTGCTCCTGGTGTCGGTGGCGGCCCGGGCGCGCCGGCGCGCGCGGCCGCCGTCGGCTCGTTCGGCGTTTCGACGCTCGGGAAGATCGACGACCTTCGCGAGTCTCGGGTATGGCGCCGTCGCGTGCGGGATCCCCATCGCGCCGACGAAGTGCTCCTGGAACCTCGGCTCGACGGCGGTCTCGATCTTCTCGACGCGTCGGACCACGTCCTCGATCTCGGTGCGGGCGTGCTTGTTGAGCAGCGCGATGCGGGCCCCGGTCCCGGCGGCGTTGCCCGCGGCCGTCACCTTGTCCGGCTCGCAGTCGGGCACGAGGCCGAGCACCATCGCGTGCACCGGGTCGATGTGCGTGCCGAACGCCCCCGCGAGGCGGATGCGGCGCACCTCCTCGATGCCGGCGTGGTCCATCAGCAGGCGGCAACCCGCGTACAGCGCCGCCTTCGCGAGCTGCACCTGCCGCACATCCTGCTGCGTGATCCAGCACGCCGGCTCTCCGTCGTGCAGCAGGTACTTGAAGGTTCGCCCGTCCGGACGGATCCGGTCGGTGCGTTCCGCGAGGGAGCCGTCGATGACGCCGTCGGTCGTGAGGATGCCCGCGAGCAGCATCTCGGCGATCGCCTCGATGATCCCCGAGCCGCACACGCCGGTGACGCGCACGCCGCGGAAGCCGGGCTCGTCCGACCAGGCGTTCCGGCCGATCACGCGCACGCGCGGCTCCAGCGTCGACGGGTCGATGCGCACGCGTTCGATCGCGCCCGGCGCGGCGCGCTGGCCGCACGAGATCTGCGCGCCCTCGAACGCGGGTCCCGTCGGGCTCGACGCGGCGAGCAGCCGTTCCCGGTTCCCGAGCACGATCTCCGCGTTCGTCCCGACGTCCACGATGAGGTTCATCTCGTCCTGGGTGTGCGGCGTCTCCGAAAGGATCACCCCGGCCGTGTCCGCCCCGACATGGCCGGCGATGCACGGCAGCACGTACACGCGCGCGCCGCGGTGCAGCCGAAGCTCGATCTCCGTGGCCCACATCCGTTGCGCCTCGTCGGTGGCGAGCGCGAACGGCGCGCTGCCGAGCTCGGTGGGGTCGAGCCCGAGCACCAGGTGGTGCATGATCGGGTTCCCGACGATCGTGACCTCGAGCACGTCCTCGGAGGTGGCGCCGGCCTGCGCCACGAGCTCCGCGACGAGCTGGTTCAGCGCCTCGCGGATCGCGCCGGTGAGCTCGGGGCGCGAGCCGGGGTTCATCATCACGTAGCTCACGCGGCTCATGAGGTCCTCCCCGAAGCGGATCTGCGGGTTCATCGACCCCGCCGAGGCGAGCACCTCGCCGCTCGCGAGGTCGCACAGATGCCCCGCGACGGTCGTGGATCCCACGTCGAACGCGATCCCGAGCGCCCGGTCGTGGTAGCCGGGCCAGACGCCGATCACGAGGGACTCGTCGTACACCGCGACCGTCACCTTCCAGTCGCCCTCGCGAAGGGCCTCCTGCAGGCCGGCGAGCACGTGCAGGTCGGCCTGGAGGTCGCGCAGTTGCCACTCGCGATCGAGGGCGTCCTGGAGCCTCGCAAGGTCGGACCGCGGGCTCGCCAGCGACGGCGGCTCCACCTCGACGTACTGCAGCCGGACGACCGGGTCGACCTCGATCGGGTGCGCGTCGGCCTCCTTGCGAACGACCTGGCGGTGGATCTGGGAGTCCGGGGGCACGTCGATGACGACGTCGTCGAGCAGCCCGGCCTGGCAGCCGAGCCGACGCCCCGACGCGAGCCCCTTGTCGGCCGCGTACTCGACCTCGACGTCGTTCACGGGGGTCAGGTGGTCGATGCGCGAGTCGATGTGGTGCTTCGCGAACTCGCCTTCGGAGAGCACGACCTGACACCGGCCGCAGATCCCGCGGCCACCGCACACCGAGTCGAGATCCACGCCGAGCGATCGCGCGGCGTCGAGCACCGTCGTCCCGGCGGGGAACCGGCCTCGCAGGCTCGAGGGCACGAAGACGACGGCGGCCTCTGCGGCGTCGCTCACGGCTCGGGTGGGCCCGCCTCGGTGGACGCGCGTCGCCGCCCCTCACGGCCCCCGCGGCGGCGCTGCTCTCCGGCGGGCGCCGACCCCGGGTCGCGGTGCGAACGGATCCAGCGCGTGCAGTCCGGGTCGTGGCCCATCATCACGTCGGCCGCCATCACGGCCTGCCGGACCTCGTCGTGCAGCGGGCTCGTGATCGCAGAGGAAAGCCCCGACGCGATCGCCATGGCGAGGAACGCCCCGTTGAGTCGGTGACGTTGCGGGAGCCCGAACGACACGTTCGAGGCGCCGCAGGTGGTGTTCACGCCGAGCTCGTCGCGAAGCCGGCGCACCAGCGCGAACACCTGCCGGCCGGCGCCGCCCAGCGCACCGATCGGCATCACGAGCGGATCGACCACGACGTCCTCCCGCGCGATGCCGTGATCGGCGGCGCGTTCGACGATCCTGCGGGCAACCTCGAACCGCACGTCCGGGTCCTCGCTGATGCCGGTGTCGTCGTTCGAGATCGCGACGACCGCCGCGCCGTGCCGTGCGACGAGCGGCAGGACGCGGTCGAGCCGCTCCTCCTCGCCGGTCACCGAGTTCACGAGCGCCTTGCCGTCGTATGCGGCGAGGCCGGCCTCCAGCGCCTCGACGATCGACGAGTCGATGCTCAGCGGCACGTCCACGACCGACTGCACGAGCTTCACCGTCTCGGCGAGGATCGCCGGCTCGTCCGCGAGCGGGATGCCCGCGTTGACATCGAGCATGTGCGCGCCGGCCTCGACCTGGGCGGCGACATCGCGCTCCACCCGGCTGAAGTCGCCGGCCCTCATCTCCTCGGCCAGGAGCTTGCGACCGGTCGGGTTGATCCGCTCGCCGATGATCAC
>DATBIS010000107.1:0-37419 GCA_036556805.1 Actinomycetota bacterium
AGGGTTTGGCACCTCGATGTCGGCTCGTCTCATCCTGGGGCTGGAGCAGGTCCCAAGGGTCGGGCTGTTCGCCCGTTAAAGAGGCACGCGAGCTGGGTTTAGAACGTCGTGAGACAGTTCGGTCCCTATCCGCTGTGGGCGCAGGAGACTTGTGGGGAGCTGCCCCTAGTACGAGAGGACCGGGGCGGACGCACCTCTGGTGTGCCAGTTGTCGCGCCAGCGGCATGGCTGGTTAGCCACGTGCGGAAGGGATAAGCGCTGAAAGCATCTAAGTGCGAAGCTCGCCCCGAGATGAGGTCTCCCACTGGGTCGACCAGGTAAGGCCCCTCGAAGACCACGAGGTTGATAGGCCGGAGGTGGAAGCACGGCAACGTGCGGAGCCGACCGGTACTAATAGGCCGAGGACTTGGCTTTGCTCGCGCTCGCTATCGCAGTTCCCGAGCTCTGCTCGTGGGACGCACCCTCGAGGGGTCCCCGGTCCTCGGACCGGGAACGCCGTTTCGGTGGCCATAGCGGAGGGGAAACACCCGGTCCCATCCCGAACCCGGAAGTGAAGCCCTCCAGCGCCGATGGTACTGCGTGGGCAACTGCGTGGGAGAGTAGGTCGTTGCCGGAACATCGTGGAAGAGAGCCGCCTTCGGGCGGCTTTCTTCGTTCTCGAGACGGTGCGAGGGCGGCTAGGCTGGGTCGCGATGCCGAAAGCCCTCCGCCCCCGTCCGACCGGCAAGCCCCGGCCCTCACAACGCGCGAGCCGCAGCCTTTCGCGGGAGCTCTCCGACGAGATCCGGCGAACCACGAAGCCGGCGGCCGCCGCGGACGCGATCGCGCGGCTGCAGCGCGCCGTGGATCTGCTCGAGCGCGGCGACGCGCAGGGCGCGGCGCGAGAAGCGCAGAAGGCGAAGGAACTCGCGCCGCGATCGCCGGCGGTGCGGGAGGTCCTCGGGATGGCGCGATACCAGCAAGGCCGCTGGCAGGACGCGCTCCAGGAGCTCAAGACGTACCGGCGGATGACCGGTCGCGCCGACCAGAACCACCTGATCGCCGACGGCCTCCGGGCGATCGGCAAGCCGCAGGAAGTCGTGCCGCTCGTCGAGGAGGCCCTCCGCGCGAGGGTTCCCAACGACGTGAAGGCGGAGGCCGTGATCGTCGCGGCCTCCGCGCTCGCCGATCAGGGGCGGTTCGCCGAGGGGCTCGCGTACCTGCGACGCGCGCACACGCGCGACGACGTTTCCGAGCCCTACACGCTCCGCCTCTGGTACGTCACCGGAGACCTGCTCGCGCGGCTCGGACGAACCGACGAGGCCCGAGCGCAGTTCCGCAAGATCCTGCGGCACGAGCCCGCCGCGTTCGACGCGGCCGAACGACTCGCTCAGCTGGGCTGATCGCCGCCAGGCTCGACCGCGAGCGGCACGGACGACAGCTCCACCTCGGCTCGCTCCGCCCGTTTCTGCCAATACCGGATCATGCCGGCGGCGTTCATCCGGATGCTCGAGAGCACGTCGTACCGCTCGAGGTCGATCGGCTGACCGGAATCCTCGCGGTACTCGGCGGCGCCGCGACGCTCGAGGATCTCGGCGACCCGGTCGAGCTCCTCGCCCGCCTCGAGCGCCTTGCGCACGTCCTCGCTCCAGTCGAGCAGGCGCCGCTGCGCGAGCTCGCACAGGTGGTCGACCTCCGCGACCGGTCCGAAGTGCGACAGGAGGAGCAGGTCCGCGCGTGTGCGGATCCGATCGATGCTCGCGCGCGCGAGCTCGAGATCGAAGTCCGGCGGCGGCGTCGCCGGACGGAGCACGCGGACGTCGGGGAGGTGCACGCCGAGCGCGTCGCCGGTGAACATGGCGCCGGTGGTCCTGTCGCGCAGGGCCACGTGGTGCGACGCGTGCCCCGGCGTGTAGAGCGCCTCCAGCGTACGGTTCCCGAGCGGGAGCGTGTCGCCGTCGGCGAGTGAGCGGATGCGTTCGGCCGCAATGGGTTCGACGGATCCGAACATCTCGCGCATGCGATCGGCCCCATACGCTCGCGCGGTGCTCTCGACGAGTCGCGTCGGATCGGCGAGATGGCGGGCGCCACGTTCGCTCACCCACACCGCCGCGTTCGGAAACCGCTGCGCGACCGTCCCGGCACCTCCTGCGTGGTCGAGGTGCACGTGCGTGACGACGATGTGCGCAAGGTCCGTCGGCCCATAGCCGAGACGATCGAGGTTCCGCAGCACCGCTTCCGACGACGTCTGAGGTCCGGTCTCGATGAGGGCTGGTTCGGAGGCCGTCACGAGGTAAGCCGACGTCACGAGGTAGCGACCCACCATCCTCGTGTCGATGCCGGTGATCCCCTCCGCGACGGGGAAGGTCTCGTCCATGGGCGATCGAGTCTAGCCGTGTCGGTGCCCGCTGCTACCGTCGCGCTCACGAGAGAGGAGCAGGATGGTGACGGTGAACGTCGTCGTCCTCGCGGGCACCATCTCGGCGGATCCGGTCGAACGCCGGATGCCGTCGGGCGATGAGGTGACCGAGCTCCGGCTCTCCGTTCCGGAGGCGGGCAAGCGCCTCCTCCCCCTCCCGATCGCCGCGTGGCACGCGACGGTGGGCAAGCGGGCGCTGAAGGGTCTCGCCAAGGGCGACGAAGTGTTGGTTCACGGCCAGCTCGTTCGCCGCTTCTATCGGAGCGGTGCCGGCGCGCGGAGCCTCACCGAGGTGGTCGCGACGGGCATCAAGAAGCTCGAGCCGGTCGAACAGGACTGAGGCGCCGCGCATGATCAGGACAGAGGCCTGATCACGATCCCGGTGCGTGGCTTGGGCCAGAAATAGGTGGACTTCTGCGGCAACCGCTCGCCGCGGTCGATCACGGCACGGATGGTCTCCGCCGAGGTCGGCGGCAGGAAATAGGCGGCGGAGGCCGTGCCGTCGCGCACGGCGTCTTCGGCCGCGCGGGGGTCGGGCGTGAAGCGCACGGTGGTCCCGTCGCGCGCGAGGCGGTCGAGCACCTGCTCGTGCAGCGCGCGCACGGTGGGCGGCGATCCGGTGAGCTCCCCCACGCGGTGCACGAGCTCGGCGCCCTCGTGCCCGGCGCTCCCGAACGTGACCCGCTCGTCGTCGAGCGCGGCGAGACACTCGTCGAGGTCGCGGACTCGCCTCCCAAACCCGGGCGCCGGCGCCGGCCCGATGAGGAGCCGGTGGAACGGGAGCACGGGCGGGCGCTCGATGGCGGCGTCCACGAGCAGGGCGAGCGCCCGGTCCCACGGCCCCGGGCCGTCGACCGCCCGCCGCTCGTCGCGATACCGCAGCGCGGTCTCGTACCGGTGATGGCCGTCCGCGATGAGCATCGGCTCGTCCTCGATGAGGTCCTGGATCGGCGCGGCCGCGGGGACCATCCAGAGCCGGTGTCGCACGCCCTCCTCGTCGTCGCAGGCGCGGAGCGGCGGGCGGTCCCCGACGGTTTCGAGCAGGTCCTTGAGCGGCTCGTACGGCCCCGGGATCGTTCCGTAGATCGCCGATACGTTCGCGCGCGTCGCTCGGAGCAGCGCCAGCCGATCCTCGACCGGTTCGGGCATCACGCGTTCGTGAGGGATCACGCGGCCGCCCCACGCCTCGAGCTCGAGCGCGCACAGGAGCCCGATGACCTTGCGCTCCTCGCCGTCCAGCAAGAACCGCATCTCGTACGCGAACAGCGACTCGCCGCTCGGCACGAGCGCGCCGTCGGCCCGCCAGCTCACGAGGAGGTCGCGCGCGGCCTCGAGGGAGCCGCCGTCCGTCCGATCGGGGAGATCCAACCGGACGACGTTGTAGCGACTCGCGTCGAGGTAGCGTCGCCGCGCGTCCTCTCCGATAACGTCATAGGGCGGGGCGGTCACCTGCTCGAGCGGGCCGGCGACCGCGGGATCGAACAGGAGGCCCTCGAACGGGTAGACGCGAGGCACGAAGCCTGTATAGCAGCCACCACCCCGACGAGACGGCCTACGAGCTGTTCGCGCGCGGCAGCGCGTTCCTGCACGGGGGTCATCCGCACCAGGCCGCGATGCTGCTCGCGCGCGCGAAGCTGCACGAGCCCGAGAAGGCGTCGATCCGGGAAGCGCTCGGCCGCGCGCACTACCTGACCGGCCGGGCACTGCTCGCACGGAGGGAGTTCACGAAGGCCGTGCAGCTGAACCCGGCCGACGACTACGCGCATTTCGCACTCGGGCTTGCGTGCGAGCGCACCGGCCAGCTCGATCGCGCCCGGGGGCACCTGAAGCTCGCCGTCGCCCTTCGGCCCGGCGTGGCGCACTACGAGCGAGCGCTGGCCCGACTCGCGGGATGACGATCGCGGACCGGCACGACGCCTTCCTCTTCGACCTGGACGGGGTCCTGTATCGGGGGAACGAGGAGGTGCTCGGCGCCTCGGAGGCGGTCGCTCGGCTCCGTGGCGCGGGCAAGCGGCTGTCGTTCGTCACGAACAACTCGAGCCGCACACCCGAGGCCGTCGTCCGGAAGCTGGCCGCCGTGGGCGTCGCGGCGACTGTCGACGAGGTGGAAACCTCCGCGATGGCGACCGCGGAGGTTCTCGGAGCCCGAGGCGTGCGGACGGCGTTCGTCGTCGGCGAGGAGGGGGTGCGCGCCGCGCTCGAGGGCGCCGGGATCGCGGTCGTCGGTGCCGACGGCCCGAGGCCGGACGTCGTGGTCGTCGGTTGGGACCGAGGTGCCGATTACGCGAAGCTCGCCGCGGCGTCGCTGTACGTGCAGCGCGGTGCGTCCCTCGTCGCCACGAACGCGGACGCGTCCTATCCCGCCCCGGCGGGGTTGCTTCCCGGTGCCGGCGCCTTGCTCGCGGCCGTCACGACCGCGACCGGCGCGACCGCGGAGATCGTGGGCAAGCCCCACCCGCCGCTCCTTCGCGCGGCGCTCGAGCGCGCGGGCGGCGGCCGCCCCCTCGTGATCGGCGATCGGCTGGACACGGACATCGCGGGGGCCGCCGCGCTCGGGTGGCCCTCGCTCCTCGTGCTCACCGGCGTCACGACGCGATCCGACCTGGAGTCGTCGAAGGTGCAACCGACCTACGTCGGCGAGGACCTCCTGGCCCTCTTCTAGCTCGGGGGGAACCCGTCGGTGAGCGCGCGCGGACGGCGGCCTCGCAGCGCGAATCCCATCAGCAGACCGAACGCGAACCCGCCGACGTGCGCCCAGTAGGCGACGCCGCCGTTCACCTCCGCACCCAGCTGGCCCACACCGCTGAAGAGCTGCAGGACGAACCAGATGCCGAGCACGAGGAACGCCGGCAGTTCGACCAGGGTGATGAAGAAGAAGAACACCAACGTGAGAACCCGCGCACGGGGATAGATGACGATGTACGCGCCCAGCACGGCCGCGATCGCGCCGGATGCGCCGAGCGTGGGAATCGCCGAGTTCGGGTCGAGCGCGATCTGCAAGGCGAACGCCGCGATGCCCCCGGCGAGATAGAACAGGAGATACCGGATCGCGCCCAACCGGTCCTCGACGTTGTTGCCGAACACCCACAGGAACAGCATGTTCCCGCCGATGTGCAGCCACCCGCCGTGGAGGAACATCGCGACGAACACCGAGGCGAGCCAGCTCTTGTTCGGGCATTCGCTCTGAAGGTGACGTTGGAGGGGGAAGCCGGGGCCGTACGCGTCCTCGATGGACGCCCGGGCTTCCGCCCCGCCCGAAGCGAGGTTCACCTGATGCGAGACCTCGAACGGGATCGCGGCGTGGCACCAGAAGAACGTCTCCTGGTCGAGCGTGGCGAGCTCTCCCGAGGCGAACGTCGGCTGCCAGAACAGGAAGGCGAACAGGTTCGCAGCGATGATCGCGATCGTGACCACCGGCATCCGCCGGACGGGGTTCGCGTCGCGAAGGGGAAGCATCGGTGCAGGGTATCCTGGTGCCCGAACGACGGTTCGGAGGCATACACATGTTGGAGGACGTTCGAAAGTACATCGAAGCGGCGATCGAGACGCTCTCGCCCGCCAAGGCTCAGCAGCTCGCGAAACAACTCCTCGAGCCCGATGCGCGCAAGGAGCAGGTCACGCGGGTCACGCAGGAGCTCATGGAGTGGTCGCAGCACAACCGCGACCGCCTGCGCGAGTTCGTCGGCCGTGAGGTCCGCGACCAGCTCACCGGGATGGGCGTGGCCACGCGAGGTGAGGTGGACTCCTTGAAGAAGCGCGTGCGCGATCTCGAGCGCGCCGCCGGCATGACGGCATCGGGTCGCGCGAAGAGCGCGAGCGCCAAGCCCGCCGCGAAGTCCCGGGCGAAGCCCGCCGCGAAGCGACCGGCCGCGACGAAGAGGACGGCGAGCCGGGCCTGACCGTGGCGCGACGACGCTTGGACGCGGAGCTCGTGCGCCGCGGTCTCGCGTCCTCGCTCGACGAGGCGACCGGCGCGATCCAGGCGGGCCTCGTGACCGTCGCGGGCGCGCCCGCGTCGAACGCGGGCGCGCTGGTCACCGGGGAGCAGCGCGTCGACGTCGCCCGCCCGCCGCGCGACTTCGTGTCGCGCGGCGGGGAGAAGCTGCGCGCCGGCCTGCGACGGTTCGGCGTCGATCCCGCCGGCCGTGACTGCCTGGACGTGGGCGCGTCGTCGGGCGGCTTCACCGACTGTCTCCTCCAGGCCGGGGCGGGGAGGGTGGCCGCCGTCGACGTCGGCTACGGTCAGCTCGCGTGGTCGCTTCGGATCGACCCGCGCGTGGTCGTGCTCGACCGGACGAACGCACGCGAGCTCGCGCGCGTCGCGCTGCCGTTCGTCCCAACGATCGTCGTGGCCGACCTCTCGTTCGTCTCGCTGCGGTCGGTGCTGCCGGCCCTCGCGCCCGTGGCCGCGACGGACGCCGACTTCGTGCTGCTCGTGAAGCCCCAGTTCGAGGCCGCCCCGGACGCCGTCCCGCCCGGCGGCGTCGTGCGCGAGTCCGGGACCTGGCGACGAGCGATCGAGGACGTCGCCGCGGCATGCGAACGGGCAGGGCTCGGGCCCCTGGCCGTCATGGCGTCCCCGTTGCGCGGGCCGGCCGGCAACGCGGAGTTCCTGCTGCATGCCCGCGGAGGGGCCGCCGCTCTCCCGCTGAACCTCGACGCGGCGCTCGAGGCGGGAGGTCGGGTGGCATGAGCACCGTGGGCATGGTCGTGCATCCGGCGCGCGATCCCGCCGTACGCGCGGCCGAGGAGCTGAGGTCGGCGCTCGCGGCCGACGGCGTCGACGTCCGGATGCTCGCTGCGGACGACCCGGGCGAGGACGCGCTCGACCTCGTCGTGTCGGTGGGGGGTGACGGGACCTTCCTCCGCGCCGCCCACGTCGCCTCGCACGCAGACTGCCCCGTCCTCGGCGTGAAGGTCGGCCGGATGGGGTTCCTCACGGAGGTCGAGCCTCCCGACGCGGAGAAGCTGGTGCGCCGGGTGCTCGACGGGTCGGCGCGCATCGAGGAGCGCCTCGCCGTCACCGCCCACCCGGAGGACGGCGGCTTCCCGGCCGAATGGGCGCTCAACGAGATCATGGTCGAGAAGCGCGCTCGGCATCGGCTCGTGCGGCTCGACGTCTCGGTCGACGGGGTGTACGTGGCGACGTTCTCCGCCGACGGCGTGATCGTCGCGACCCCCACCGGCTCGACCGCCTACTCGTTCTCGGCGCGTGGACCCATCGTCGCGCCCTCCGTCCCGTGCATGGTGCTCACGCCGATCGCCGCGCACATGGTGTTCGACCGGTCGTTCGTGATCGGGGCCTCGCAGCGCGTGACGATCGAGGTCGTGGGGGAGGAGACGGGGTTGGTTTCCGCCGACGGCCGCGAGGCGCTCGAGCTTCCGGTCGGCTCGCGCCTCATCATCGAAGAGGCCGAACGGCGCGCGCGACTCGTCCGCCACGACGACGCGCCGGAGTTCCTCTCGCTCGTGCGCGAGAAGTTCGGCCTGCCGGGCGAGCCCGACCCGGGTGTCGGCGGCGCGGGCTAGCATCCGGCCGTGCTGAGGGAGCTGCACATCGGCGGCCTCGGCGTGATCGAGGACCTCGACCTCGAGCTCCACGAAGGCCTCAACGTGCTCACCGGCGAGACCGGCGCCGGCAAGACGATGGTGACGGTGGGCCTCGCGCTCGCGATCGGAGCGCGCGGCTCCAGCTCGCTCGTGCGCGCCGGGGTCTCGGCGGCGCGCGTCCAGGCTCGGTTCGACGCGCCGGCCGGCGCCGAGGAGTGGTCGGAGGACGGCGAGCTCGTCCTCGCGCGCGCGATCGGGGCGGACGGCCGGAGCTCGGCGAGGATCTCGGGGCAGATCTCCACCGCATCCGCGCTCGCGGACGTCGGCGGGCGCCTCCTCGAGCTGCACGGCCAGCACCAGGCGCAGCGCCTGCTGACCGCGGCCACGCAGACGGCCTTCCTCGATCGGTTCGCCGGCGAGGACCACCTGGCAACGCTCGCGGCCTACCGCGAGACCTTCGACCGGCTGCGCGCCACCCGGTCGGCGCTCCGCGACCTCGAGTCCGCATCGCGCGAGCGCGAACGCGAGCTCGACCTCCTCGCGTACCAGGTGCGCGAGATCGAGTCGGTCGCGCCCTCGCCGGGGGAGAGCGACGCGCTTGCCGCCGAGGAGACGCGGCTCGGGCACGTGGAACGCCTGCAACAGCACGCGGCCGCCGCCGAGGAGGCGCTGACGACCGAGGGAGGCGTGCTCGACGGGCTCGCGGCGTCCACCTCCGTCGTGGAGGCGGTCGCGGAGCTCGACCCGTCCGCACAGGAGCTCGCGGAGCGCACGCGGTCGGGCCTGCTGGATCTGGGCGAGCTTGCGCGCGACGTCCGCGCGTATCGCGAATCGCTCGTGATCGACCCCGGTCGCCTCGAGCAGGTCCGCGAGCGCATCGCCGAGCTGAAAGGCCTGCAGCGGAAGTACGGCGCGACCGACGGTGACGTGCTCGCGTTCCTCGCCGAGTCGTCCGCCCGCCTGGCGACCCTCGCCGGCGCCGACGAGCGGCTTGCCTCGCTGGCCGCGGACGTGCGGGAGCTCCAGGAGCAAGCCGACGAGCTCACGGTGCGCCTCACGGCTGCGCGCGCCGAGGCGGCTCCCCGGCTCGCGGCCGCGATCGCCGCGGAGATCCACGAGCTCGGGATGGCCGACGCGACCGCCGAGATCGCGCTCGAGCCGAGGGAGGAGCTCACGGGCACGGGAGCCGAACGCGTCGAGCTCCGGCTCGGCGCGGGCACGGGTCAGGAGCCGGCACCCCTCGCGAAGGCGGCGTCCGGGGGCGAGCTCTCGCGCACGATGCTCGCCTGTCGGAGCGTGCTCGCCGACCTCGACGAGGTGCCGACGCTCGTGTTCGACGAGGTCGACGCGGGGATCGGCGGTGAGGCCGGGCTCGCCGTCGGGCGCCGGCTCGCGCGTCTGGCTCGTTCGCGCCAGGTCCTGGTCGTCACGCACCTTCCGCAGATCGCCTGCTTCGCCGACCGACACGTCTTCGTGGAGAAGGTCCGGGGCACCGCGAGGGTGCGTGTGTTGACCGACGAAGACCGGGTACGGGAGCTGTCGCGAATGCTCGCCGGCCTTCCCGGCACGGATCGCGCGGTCTCCCACGCGGAGGAGCTGCTCGCCGAGGCCGGGCGCGTGCGCACGGCCGGCTGAACGGGCGGCCGCCACGGGCGACCGTGGGCTACCCTTTCCGAGCCGCCCCCGGCGGCGGCGCCCGCCGGAGGTCATCGTGTCGACGACGAAACAGCGCAACAGCCTGCTCCGGCCGCACCGGCGCCGGCTCGAGCTCGGCGTCGCCCGCGTGGACGCGCGGACGAAGCGACTGGTGGCGCGCGCTCACCCGGGCGACGTCGCGGTGATCGACCACGAGGACCTCGACCGCGTGGCCGCCGAGGGTCTGGTGCGGGCGGGCGTGGCCGGCGTCGTGAACGCGTCGCCCTCGATCACCGGCCGCTACCCGAACCTCGGGCCGCTGATCCTCGTGCAGGCCGGGGTGCCGCTCGTGGACGCCGTCGGGCCGCTCGTGATGCGGAAGGTCAGGGAGGGGGATCGCCTCCGCCTGGAGGGGGACCGCGTGTTCGTCGATGACCGCCTCGTGGGGATCGGCACGCGCCAGAGCCGTGACTCGGTGATCGGGGACATGGAGGACGCGAAGGCCGGACTGGGCGATCGGTTCGACGGCTTCGCGCGCAACACGCTGGAGTACCTCCAGCAGGAGCGCGACCTGTTGTTCGGCGGCGCCGGGCTTCCCGGGCTCGACCACGAGCTCGCAGGGCGCCCGGTGCTCGTCGTGGTGCGCGGATACGGCTATCGGGAGGATCTCGCGGCGCTCCGCGCGTACATCCGCGACGTCCGCCCGGTGCTCGTCGGCGTCGACGGCGGGGCCGATGCGCTCATCGACGAGGGATACGCGCCCGACCTCATCGTGGGCGACATGGACAGCGTGTCGGACGCGGCGCTCGAGCTCGCCCGGACCGGGCGCCGGCGCCCCGCGGAGCTCGTCCTGCACGCGTACGGCGACGCCCGCGCTCCGGGCCAGGCGCGGCTGGATCGTCTGGGCGTCCCCTACAAGGTCGCGCAGGCCGTGGGGACGAGCGAGGACCTCGCGTTCCTGCTCGCGCACGAACAGCGTGCCGACCTGATCGTGGCCGTCGGCTCGCACGGCAACCTCCGCGAGTTCCTCGACAAGGGACGCGAGGGGATGGCGAGCACGTTCCTCGTCCGTCTGCGCGTGGGCGAGATCCTGCTCGACGCGAAGGGCGTGTCGCGGCTCTACGCGGGCGGCAGCCGCCGGTGGGAGACGTGGCTGCTGGTGGGCTCCGCCCTCGTCGCCGTCGCGATCATCGTCCTGGTGTCACCCGCGCTTCGCCTGTACGTCTCGCAGAACTTCCACGCGTTCCTGGACTGGCTCCGCGACGTCCTGTGATCAGCTGGCGATACCACCTCGTCTCGATCGTCGCGGTGATCCTCGCGGTCGCGCTCGGCGTGCTCGCGGGCGCGACCGTGGTCGGTGACCGGTTCGTCGACCAGCTGCGGGTCCAGACCGAGAACGCGCAGCGGCGCGCGGACGCGGCGGATGCCGAGGCAGCGAAGCTCCGCGGGTTCACGAACGAGGCCGTGCAGTACCTCACCGCGGGCGCGCTCGTGGGCACCACGGGCGTGACGCCGGAGGTCGTGCTGGTCACGCAGGATCCCGTCGACGGGGAGATGCGCGACCAGGTCGTGCAGTCGCTCGAGGCAGCCGGCGGGCACGTCGTCGCGCAGCTCACGGCCACGAGCAAGCTCACGGACGCGGGGGAGGAGGCCAGGCTCGCCACGCTGGTGGGCCGTCCGGGCCTCGAAGCCTCCGAGCTCCCAGCCGCACTCGCGGTGAGGATCGGTGCGCGCCTGAAAGGGCTTGCGCCGCACGGGGACGGCAACGACCTGCTGGACGAGCTCGATCCGTTCGTCGTCGTTGAGCCCGCACGAGACGTCGACGTGCACGACGTGGGGGGCCCCAGCACGATCGTGGTGGTGTTCGCGAACGACACCGGCGAACCGAGCCTCGACCCGGCTGCGTTCCTCGTGCCGTTCACGGGCGAGCTCGTGAAGTCGCCCACGATGGACGTCGCGGCCGGCGAGGGCTCCGTGAGCGAGCTCGGGTTCGTTGCGGCCGTGCGCGACGACGGTGATCTGTTCCCGGACGGGGCGCTCGTGACCGTCGACGATCTCGACGACGCGATCGGCCGCGCGGCGATGGTGCTGGGGCTCGCGAACCTGGTGGAGACGCCGGGCGACGGCGGCGATTACGGCGTGAACGGTGACGGCTACTTGCCGGCTCCGCCGTCGGGGCTCGCGGCCTGAGATGACCGAGTCCCGCGTGGTGGCCCTCGTGGCCGCGCACGACGAGGCGGACCGCGTCGGCGACACGGTCGGCGCGCTCGCGTCGATCGAGGGCGTTCACGAGGTCGTGGTCGTCGACGACGGATCCCGCGACGCCACGGCCGCGGTGGCGCTCGCGGCCGGCGCCACCGTCCTTCGCGTCCCGCGGCGGGTGGGCAAGGGCAGAGCCGTCGAGGGCGCGCTCGGCAGGCTGCCGTCCGCCCCCGTCTGGCTGCTCGCGGATGCCGACCTCGGCGGGACGGCATCGCACCTGGCCCCCCTCATCGAGCTCGTGGTGGACGGGCGGGCCGATCTCGCGATCGCGGTCTTCCCCCCGCTCACCGGCGGCGGGCTCGGCCGGGTGAAGCGGTTCGCCGGGCGCGCGATCCGGCTGCTTTCACGGTTTCGTCCGGAGGAGCCGCTGTCGGGCCAGCGCGCGCTGAACGCGACATGTCTCGCCGCGTGCCGGCCGCTCGCCACGGGATTCGGCCTCGAGACCGGCATGACGATCGACGCGGCACGCGCCGGCTTCCGGGTCGTGGAGGTACCCCTCGACGGGCTCTCGCATCGACCGACCGGGCGGAGCCTCCGCGGCTACGCGCATCGGGGCCGGCAGGGGATCGACATCGTCCGGGCGGTCGCCGCGAGGGCGATCCGGATCCGATGAGCGGGCGGCTCCTCGTGCGCAACTACCGCGGACGCGACGTTCCGGCCGTGATCGGGCCGATGCTCGCGGCGTTCGGCGCCGCATCGACGATCGCGATCGCGCTCGGGGACTCGTCGGGCGTCCCCGCCGCGGGGTGGGTGGCCTCGGGGGCCGCGCTCCTCGTGGTCGCGGCGGGTCTCGTCGACGATCTCGCGCCAGCGGGGCCGCGGGGCCTCCGGGCCCACGTCCGCGAGCTCGCGGGCGGCCACGTGACGACGGGGATCCTCAAGCTGGTGATCGTGTCGGCGGCCGCGATCGTGGCCGTTGGATCCGTCCCCGGCCGGTCGGGCGCGGTGCGCCTGGCCGGCGCCGTGCTGGTCGCGGGGGCTGCGAACACCGTGAACGGGCTCGACGTTCGACCCGGCCGAGCCTTGAAGTTCTTCCTCGTCGGGGCCGTCGTCGGCGCCCTCTGGTTCCCGTGGCCGCTGGCCCCTTTCGCGCCCGGCGTCGCGCTCGGCGCGCTCGTGCTGCTTCCCTGGGACGCGGGGGAGCGAGCGATGCTCGGCGACTCGGGCGCGAACCTGCTGGGGTTCACGCTCGGCCTCGGCCTCTTCGTGCAGCTGTCGGACGCGTGGGTGTTCGCCGCGGCCGGGTTCGCCGTCCTTCTGAACGTCGTCGCCGAAACCATTACGTTCTCGCGGGTGATCGACGCCGTGCCGCCGCTTCGCTGGTTCGATCGGCTCGGCCGCGCCGGGGAAGACTGAAAACCTCCATCGGCGGCGAAGTTTCGGAGGCTTCGCGGGCGGCGCGTCGCCGCGGTCTGCTATCGTCGAATCCCGTGGTGAAAGGCCAACCGAAGTTCATCTTCGTCACGGGCGGAGTTGCCTCCGGTCTCGGGAAGGGCATCACCACCGCCTCCCTCGGCCGTCTCTTCAAGTCCCGCGGTCTCAAGGTCGCGCTGCAGAAGCTCGACCCGTATGTGAACGTCGACCCGGGCACGATGAACCCGTTCGAGCACGGTGAGGTCTTCGTGCTCGACGACGGCGCCGAGACCGACCTCGACCTCGGCCACTACGAGCGGTTCACCGACGAGGACCTCCATCGAGGCTCGAACTTCACGACCGGCGCCGTGTACAGCGCGGTGATCGCGAAGGAGCGGCGCGGCGACTACCTCGGCAAGACCGTGCAGGTGATCCCGCACATCACCGACGAGATCAAGGAGCGGATCCGTTCCCTCGCCGAGACCGAGGCCTCCGACCTCGTGATCGTCGAGGTCGGGGGCACGGTGGGCGACATCGAATCGCTGCCGTTCCTCGAGGCGATCCGGCAGCTCCGCAACGAGATCGGCCGCAGCCGCTGCGCGTTCGTGCACGTGTCGCTCATGCCGTTCATCGGTCCGACCGGCGAGCTGAAGACGAAGCCGACCCAGCACTCGGTGAAGGAGCTGCGGTCGCTCGGTCTGCAGCCCGACGTCATCGTGTGCCGAAGCGACCGGCCGATCGGGCGGCACCTCAAGGAGAAGGTCTCGCTGCTGTGCGACGTGCCGATCTCCGGCGTGATCAGCGCCCCCGACGCGGATTCGATCTACGAGGTGCCGATGGTGCTCCGGCGCGAGGGCCTCGACGCGGAGCTCGCCATGCATCTCGGGATCGACGCGGAGCCCGACCTCTCGGAGTGGACGGCGCTCGTCGATCGGATCGGGTCGGCGACGAGTCCCGTGAAGATCGGCGTCGTGGGCAAGTACGTGAACCTGCGCGACGCGTACCTGTCGGTGATGGAGGCGCTGAAGCACGGCGGCTTCGCGCACGGTGCGGCGGTCGACATCACGTGGGTGGCCTCCGACGACCTCGGCGGGGACGCGACCGAGGCCGCGCTCGCGGAGCTCGACGGCGTGCTGATCCCCGGCGGCTTCGGGGTGCGCGGCGTCGAGGGCAAGGTTGATGCGGCCCGGTTCGCGCGAGAGCAAGACGTGCCGTTCCTCGGCATCTGCCTCGGCCTGCAGTGCGCCGTGATCGAGATCGCGCGCAACCTGTGCGGCTTGGAGGGCGCGAACTCCTTCGAGTTCGACCCGATGACGCCGCATCCGGTGATCGACCTGCTGCCCGAGCAGAAGAACGTCACCGACCTCGGCGCGACCATGCGCTTGGGCGCGCAGGCGTGCCTGATCGAGCCGGGAACGCTCGCCGCGAAGGCGTACGGCGAGGAGGTCGTGTACGAGCGTCACCGTCATCGCTTCGAGGTGAACCCCGCGTACCACGAGACGCTCGCGGCGTGCGGCCTCGTGACGTCCGGAAGCTCGCAGAAGGGACGGCTCGCGGAGATCGTGGAGCTGCCCGATCATCCGTTCTTCATCGCCGGGCAGTTCCACCCGGAGCTTCGATCGCGCCCGACCCGCCCGCACCCGCTGTTCCGCGAGTTCGTGGGGGCCGCGGTCGCGTACCGGCGCGCGCGCGCCGAACGCCCGGTCACCGTCGCGTAGGCGCCACCGGCCGTGGTCGAGCCGGGGAGCTCCCGCGAGGCCTGGTCGGGACGTTACCTCACGGTGACCGTCGAACGATGGCCGGGTCTCGGCGAGTACGAGCTGATCCGCAAGCACCACGCCGTGGGCATCGTGCCGATCACCGACGACGGCGGCGTGCTGCTCGTGCGGCAGTTTCGCCCGCCGGTCCGGCAGGAGCTGCTCGAGATACCCGCCGGGCTGCTCGACGTCGACGGGGAGGACGCGCTCACGTGCGCGGCGCGAGAGCTCTTCGAGGAGACGGGCCATCGCCATCGTTCGCTGGAGTTCCTCGGCGGGTGCTACCTGTCGCCAGGGTTCACCGACGAGTACATGCATCTGTTCCTCGCGCGTACCGCGCCCGACGCCGAGGGGACGCCGGAGGAGGGCATCGAGCTCGTGCGCATGCCGTTCGCCGACGCCGTGGCCGCAGCCCGGAACGGCAAGGTGCGCAACGCGTCCACCGCGCTTGCCCTCCTGCTCGCGGCCGCGCGAGTATCTGCGGAGTGAGCCCTCCCGAGACCCGCTACGCGAAGAGCGGCGACGTGCACATCGCCTATCAGGTCGTGGGCGAGGGATCGTTCGATCTCGTGTACGTCCCGGGGTTCGTGTCGAACGTCGAGGAGGGGTGGGAGGAGCCGCACGCTCGCAAGTTCCTCGAGCGGCTCGCATCGTTCTCCCGTCTGATCCTGTTCGACAAGCGCGGGACGGGGCTCAGCGATCCCGTGCCGATCGCCGACCTGCCCACGCTCGAGCAGCGTATGGACGACCTTCGCGCGGTGATGGACGCGGCGGGATCCGAGCGTGCGGCCGTCTTCGGCCACTCGGAGGGTGGTGTGATGAGCGTGCTGTTCGCGGCGACGTACCCCGACCGGACGATCGCCCTCATCACGCTCGGCACATTCGCGAAGCGCATCTGGTCGCCGGACTATCCGTGGGCGCCGACGCCCGAGCAGCGCGAGCTCGACTACGCCGACGTCGAGACGAGCTGGGGCCGCGAGATCGACCTCGGAACCTACGCGCCGTCGATGGTCGGGGACGAGGCCTTCCATACGTGGTTCGCCCGATACTTTCGGCGAAGCGCGAGCCCGCAGGCTGCGCTCGCGTTGCTGCGGATGAACACGCAGGCCGACATCCGGCACGTGCTTCCCGCCGTGCGCGTGCCGACGCTCGTGATGAACCGCGTAGGCGATCTCGACGTGAACGTAGAGGAGGCCCGATACATCGCCGCGCGTATCCCCGGCGCGAAGCTCGTCGAGCTTCCCGGCGCCGACCACACCTTGTGGGTGGGGGACACCGAGCCGCTGCTGGACGAGATCGAGGAGTTCCTGACCGGCGTCCGCCGAGGGCCCGACCCCGACCGGGTGCTCGCGACCGTGCTGTTCACCGACGTCGTGGGCTCCACGGAGCGGGCCGCCGCGATCGGCGACCGCGCCTGGAGCCAGCTCGTCGAACGACATCACGCCGCGGTGCGCGCAGAGCTCGGGAGGTTCCGCGGGCGGGAGGTGGACACGGCGGGCGACGAGTTCCTCGCGACCTTCGACGGCCCCGCGCGCGCGGTTCGCTGCGCGGCGGCCTCGATCGATGCCGTGCGCGGCCTCGGGCTCGACATCCGCGCCGGCGTCCACACGGGGGAGGTCGAGATGGCCGGCGAGGAGGTCCGCGGGCTTGCCGTGCACATCGGAGCCCGCGTCGCGGCGCTCGCGAGTGGTGGTGAGGTCCTCGTATCGAGCACGGTGAAGGACCTGGTGGCGGGGTCGGGGATCGAGTTCGCCGATCGCGGCGAGCACGAGCTCAAGGGCGTGCCCGGCGCCTGGCGCGTGTACGCCGTCGCGGAGGTCTGACGGGTAGGCTTCGGCGGGCGACAGGAGGCTCCGTTGATCATCGGCATCCCCAAGGAGGTCAAGGACAACGAATACCGCGTGGCGGCGACGCCGGAGGGCGTCCGCGAGCTGATCCACGCCGGCCACCAGGTCGCCGTCGAATCCTCGGCGGGCCTCGGCTCCGCGATCGAGGACGACGACTACCGGAGCGCCGGGGCCGACGTCCTCCCCGACGCCGACTCCGTCTTCGCGCACGCGGACCTCATCGTGAAGGTGAAGGAGCCGCAGCCGGAGGAGTACGGGCGCTTCCGTGAGGGCCAGCCGCTCTTTACCTACCTCCATCTCGCTGCCGACGAAGGCCTTACACGGTTCCTGATGGAACGTTCGGTGGCGGCGATCGCGTACGAGACGGTGCAGGCGCCCGACGGACGGCTCCCCCTGCTCGCGCCGATGTCGGAGATCGCGGGGCGCATGTCGCCGCACGTCGGCGCGACGTATCTGGAACGACCGCGCGGCGGCCGCGGCGTGCTCGTGGGCGGGGCCTCCGGCGTCGCGCCCGCGCGCGTGGTCGTGCTGGGCGCCGGGATGGCGGGGTCGAACGCGGCCTGGATCGCGGCGGGCATGGAGGCGGAGGTCTCGATCGTCGACCGCAACGTCGAGCGCCTGCGGTTCGTCGACCAGATCTGGCGCGGCCGGATCCAGACGGTGATGTCCTCGACGCTCGGGATCGAGCAGCTGGTGCTGGAGGCCGACCTCGTCGTGGGCGCGGTGCTCGTGCCCGGCGCGAAGGCGCCCCACCTCGTGAGCGAGGAGCTCGTGTCACGGATGCGACCCGGGGCGGTGCTCGTCGACATCTCGATCGACCAGGGCGGCTGCTTCGAGACCTCGCACGTGACGACCCACTCGGACCCCGTCTACGAGCTGCACGGCGTCGTGCACTACTGCGTGGGCAACATGCCCGGCGCGGTGCCGCGTACGTCGACGTACGCGCTCACCAACGTCACGTTGCCGTACGTGCTCGCGATCGCGAACGAGGGCCTCGAGGACGCGATCCGGCGCGACCATGCGCTCGCCCTCGGGGTGAACGCGTTCGGCGGCCGGGTCACGAACGCCGGTGTCGCCGAGGCCCACGGGCTCGCGACGACCCCGCTCGGCGACCTCGTCGACGGCCTTCCGTGAGGCGCGCGTGCCGCCCACCGCGATCGCGAAGCAGGTGGGGCGCTATCTCGACCACCTGACCGTCGAACGCGGGCTGTCGCCGAACACGCTCTCCGCCTACCGGCGCGACCTCGCGCGCTACGAGCGCTTCCTTGCGACGTGGGGGATCGTCGACGCGACCCAGGCCGGCCCCGACGCCGTGGCGGCGTTCGTCGTGCAGCTGTCGTCCAGTTCGCCCGGCGGGAACGGGCGCCCGTACAAGGCGTCATCGGTCGCGCGGACCCTCTCCGCCGTGCGTTCGTTCCACCGGTTCCTCACGCGCGAGGGCGAGACGGAGCACGACCCGACGGCCGCGATCGTGCGACCGCGCGTGCCGCGAGGGCTCCCGCGCCCGCTCACGGTCGACGAGGCGCGCCGGCTGCTTCGCGCGCCCTCGGACGCCGAGCCCGCCGGACTTCGCGACCGAGCCATCCTGGAGTTGCTGTACGGTTCCGGGTTGCGGATCTCCGAGCTCGTCGGGCTCGACGTCGACGATCTCGATCTCGAAGCGGGGAGCGTGCGCGTGCTCGGCAAGGGGTCGAAGGAGCGGGAGGTGCCGGTCGGCCGGTTCGGCCGCGAGGCGGCCGAGGCGTACCTCTCGCGCGCGCGGCCGGCGCTCGCGACCGACCACAGCCGCGCGGCGCTGTTCCTCAACCTCCGGGGCGGCCGGCTGACCCGTCAGGGCTGCGCGCAGCTTCTCGCGAAGCACGTGAAGGGCGCGGGGCTGGACCGGCGCGTGACCCTGCACACGCTTCGCCACTCGTTCGCGACCCACCTACTCGAGGGCGGCGCGGACGTGCGCGTCGTCCAGGAGCTGCTGGGCCATGCGAGCGTCGCCACCACGCAGGTGTACACCCTCGTGACGCGCGACCACCTTCGCGAGGTGTACTTCACGTCGCATCCGCGGGCCCGCCGGGAGGGAGGCAAGGCCCGTGCTCGATGAGGCGACGCTCACACGCCTCCGCGCTGAGCTCGAGGAGCAGGTCGGGCACCTGCGCAAGGAGATCGTGGAGCAGGGAGCGGACCCCGACTCCGACGAGGTGGAGCTCGCTCAGGATGCAGGGTTCTCCGACCGGTCGCACTCCACCGAGGAGCGCTCGCGGCTGATCTCGGTCGTCAAGGCCCTGCGGTCGAACCTGCGAGACGCGGAGCACGCGCTCGCGAAGATGGACTCGGGCTCGTACGGGACCTGTGAGCGATGCGGCCGGCCGATCTCCCCGGAGCGGCTGGAAGCGCTGCCCTGGGCGCTCCTGTGCATCAGCTGCAAGCAGAAGGGGATCTCGGGGTGACGGGCGCGCGCGTCCCGCGCGTGCTGGTCCTGGTGTGCGATTCCTGGGGGGTTGGGGACGCGCCCGACGCCGAGGCGTACGGCGACGCGGGCGCCGACACGCTCGGCCACGTGGCGAGCGCCGTGGGCGGCCTGCGCGCGCCGAACCTCGCCGCGTGGGGCCTCGGGCGCCTCACCTCGATCGAGGGGGTCTCCGCCGAAGCGGCGCGTGAGGGCACCGCATCCGGCCGGGCCACGGAGCGCTCGGCCGGCAAGGACACGACGACGGGTCACTGGGAGATGATGGGGCTCGTGCTGGAACGTCCGTTTCCGCTGTATCCCAACGGGTTCCCGCCGGACGTCATGCTCGAGTTCGAGTCGGCGATCGGGCGGCCCTCGCTCGGCAACGTCGCGGCGTCGGGAACGGAGATCATCGCGCGGCTCGGAGAGGAACACCTGCGCACCGGTCGCCCGATCGTGTACACGAGCGGCGACTCGGTCTTTCAGATCGCATGCCACAAGAAGGTCGTGCCGCTCCAACAACTGTACGAGTGGTGCCGTGCCGCCCGCCGGATCCTCCAGGGCGAGCACGCGGTCGGGCGCGTGATCGCCCGGCCGTTCGAAGGCGAGCCCGGGTCGTTCGTGCGGAGCCCGGAGCGAAGGGACTTCTCGTTGCCGCCGCCGGGCCCGACCGTGCTCGACGCGCTCGCCGGCGCGGGGGTGTCCGTGTACGGGGTCGGGAAGATCCGCGACATCTTCTGCGGGCAGGGCATCGCGGACGGCCGCTACTCCGACTCGAACGACCACGGGGTCGACCTCACGCTCGAGTACCTCGCTCGGCCCGGTCCCGCGCTCGTGTTCTCGAACCTCGTCGACTTCGACTCCAAGTACGGACACCGCAACGACCCCGAGGGCTACGCGGGGGCGGTGGAGGCTCTCGACGCGCGCATCCCCGACCTCGAACGCGGCCTGGACGGCGGGATGGCGCTCCTCACCGGCGACCACGGGTGCGATCCCACGACGCCCTCGACCGACCACACGCGCGAGCGGACGCCGCTGCTCGCCGCCGGCCTGCCCGGCGGGCTCCCGCGCGAGATCGGCACCCGGGCGGGCTTCGGCGACCTCGGTGCAACCGTCGCCGACCTCCTCGGGGTCGCGGTCGACCCTGCGTTCGGCACCAGCTTCGCGGCGGAGCTCGGGTTCTGACGTGGCCGGAAGAACGCTCGAGTTGAGGTTCGCCCTGCGCGCAAAGGCCGGCCGCCGGCGAGCGAACCCTGACCCTCGACCGGAGGATGGCCTTGGGTGCGCACCGAGCGAGGGGTGTGGCTCTCGATGACGCGCTGGGACCCGCGGACGGTCGTGGCGGCGAAGCGGGACGGCCGGACGCTCGATCGACGTGAGATCGAGGCGTTCGTCGACGGTTACACGCGAGGGGATGTGAGCGACGCGCTGGCCGCCGCCTTCCTCATGGCCTCTCTCGTGCGCGGCCTCGACGCCTCCGAGACGCTTGCCCTCACCCGCGCGATGGTCGAGTCCGGCGACACGGTGACGTTCGAGGCGATCGCGGCCCCCACGGTCGACAAGCACTCGACCGGCGGGGTCGCCGACGGCGTCACGCTCGTCTTCGCGCCGGTCGCGGCGGCCCTCGGGCTGGCCGTCGCGAAGCTCTCGGGCCGGGGCCTCGGCCACACGGGCGGGACGCTCGACAAGCTCGAGGCGATCCCCGGGCTCCGTACCGACCTCACCCCGGCGGAGATCGAGCGGCAGGTCGAGGCGATCGGGTGCGCGGTGGCCGCGCAGTCGCCGAACCTCGTTCCCGCCGACGGGGCGCTCTACGCGCTGCGGGACGCCACCGCGACCGTGCCGTCGATCCCGCTCATCGCAGCGAGCGTGATGTCGAAGAAGCTCGCCGTGGCGACCGACCTCATCGTGCTCGACGTGAAGGCGGGATCGGGGGCGTTCATGAAGACGCCGGACGACGGGCGGGAGCTCGCGCGCGCCTGCCTCGAGCTGGCCTCGGGCTGGGGCCGGCGCGCGCTCGCCGCCGTGACCGACATGTCGCAACCGCTCGGCGACGCGATCGGCAACGCGCTGGACGTCGCGGAGGCCGTCTCGCTGCTCCGTGGCGAGGTGGGCGGCCGCCTCCGCGAGCTCGTCGTTGCGTTCGTCGCGCGAGCGGCGACCGCCGAGCTCGGCGTCCCGGCCGAGGAAGCCGAAGCGAAGACCGAGCACGTGCTCTCTTCTGGCGAGGCGCTCGACCGGTTCCGCCGCATGGTCGAGGCGCAGGGCGGCGACCCCCGAGTGGCGGACGACCCCGAGGGAGTGTTGCCCCGGGCTCCGGTCGTCGTCGCGCTCGCGAGCGATCGAGGGGGCACGCTCGCCTCGGTCGACGCCGAGGAGCTCGGCCTCGCGAGCGGAGCCCTCGGGGCGGGCCGTGTGCGAAAGGGCGATCCGATCGACCCCGCCGTGGGCATCGTCTTCCATGCGAAGGTCGGCGACCCGATCGAGGAGGGCGCGCCGATCGGCGAGATCCACGCGACGTCGTCCGACGCGGCCGACGAGGCGCGCAGCCGCGTGCTCGCCGCACTCACGTTCCGGGACGGGCCCGTCGAGCCCCCGCCACTCGTGCACGGCTGGGTCGTCGACGGAGGGGGAGGCTGATGGACCTTCGGCTCGCGTTCTACCTGCTCGTGGGGCTGTTGGTGGGGATGATCGCGCGCGAGTTCGCCCGCTCGTTCGTCGCGACGCGCATCGGCGACCCCACCCCCCGCCTCTGGGGCCGCCTTTCGCTGAACCCGCGGTCGTGGTTCGAACCGTTCGGGAGCGGGCTCCTCCCGGGCCTGATCGTCGCGCTGTGGGCGGTCGGCTCGAACTTTCTTCCGCCGCCGTTCGCGTACGCCAAGCCGGCGCCGGTCGACCCGGCCCGTTGGCGGAACACCCGCCGCGACGCGATCGTCATCTCCCTCGCGGGCCCGGTCGCGAACGTCGCGGTGGCGGCCGTCGCGGGGGTCCTGCTGCGCGCGGGCACGACGGGCGAGGCGGGATTCTTCCTCGTCGCGTTCCTGCTCGCGAACGTCACGCTCGCGGTGGGGCACCTGCTCCCGATCCCGGGTCTCGACGGCGCGCGCATCGTGGGCGTCTTCCTCCCACCGCGCGCGGCCGAGGTGTACCGGCACGCGGACCAGTACCTGCCGCTGATCATCCTCGTCGTCTTCTTCCTGCTCGCGAACCCGCTCCTCACGATCGTGGACGCCTTCTCGAACGTGCTCTGCCGCCTGCTCGCCGGCTTCAACTGCCGCTAAGCCCCGCTCCCCGTTCGCGAGAAGGGGCGCGCTATCATCGCCGGCATCGTGGCCGCCGACGATCGCAAGCGCGTCCTCACGGGCTATCGCCCGACCGGCGCGCTGCACCTCGGGCACTGGGCTGGCAACATCGAGAACATGCTCCGGCTCCAGGACGAGCACGAGAGCTTCTTCTTCGTCGCCGACTGGCACATGCTCACGACGGACTACGACCGCACCGAGCTGCTTCCCGAGCGCGTCCGCGAGCTCGTGCTGGACTGGCTCGCCGCGGGGATCGACCCCGAGCGCAGCACGATCTACCGGCAGTCCGACCTCCCGGAGGTCGCCGAGATGGCGCTGCTCTTCGGGATGATCACGCCGCTCGGCTGGCTCGAACGCGTGCCGACCTATAAGGAGCGGTTGCGCGATCTCGCCGAGCGCGACATCTCGAACTTCGGGCTGCTCGGCTACCCGCTCTTGCAGACCGTCGACATCACGATCGTGCGCGGGGAGCTCGTGCCGGTGGGGGAGGACCAGGTCGCCCACCTCGAGATCAGCCGGGAGATCGTCCGCCGGTTCAACCGGCTGTACGGCGACGTCCTCCTGGAACCGCAGGCGCTGCTGTCCTCGACGCCGCTCATTCCGGGTTCGGACGGCAGGAAGATGTCGAAGTCCCTCGACAACGCCATCGGCGTGCGCGACGAACCCGACGAGATCCGCGCGAAGGTCCGTTCGTTCATCACCGACCCCGAGAAGGTGCGGCTGGGCGATCCCGGTCGTCCCGAGATCTGCCCGGTGTTCGCCTTGCACCGCAAGTTCTCTCCCGACATCGTCGACTGGACCGAGGAGCACTGCCGCACCGGCGAGCTGGGCTGCGTGGACTGCAAGACGAACCTCGCCGATCGCCTGATCGAGCACTTCCGCCCGTATCGCGAACGCCGCGCGGAGCTCGAGGGGGAGAAGGACCTCGCGCTCGAGGTGCTCGCCGCGGGGCGCGACAAGGTACGACCCATCGCTCGGAACACCGTCGAGGCCGTCCGGGAGGCGATGCACCTCTCGTGAGCGTCGACGCCACCGACGGCTTCACCGTCGAACTGCCCGTGTACGCCGGGCCGTTCCGGCTCCTCGCCGACCTCATCCTCGAGCAGAAGGTCGACGTCTGCGACGTGCCGGTCGCGGCCGTGACCGATCGGTTCCTCGCGCACGCGAACGAGGCGGAGGCGTGGAACCTCGAGGAGGCCACGTGGTTCCTCGCGATCTGCGCCTTGCTGCTCGAGATGAAGGTCGGGCGCCTGATGCCGCGGCATCGTCCCGCCGAGGAGGAGGACGTGCTGGGCGGCTCGCCCGACCTCGCGTACGCGCGCTCGATGGAGCTGGCGGCGTTCCGCCGGATCACGGTGGAGGTCGCGAGGCGCCTCGAGGCCGAGGCCGGCTTCTTCGCGCGCGACATCGGGCCCGGGCCGGAGTTCGCCCATCTGTATCCGGACGTGCTCGAGCGCCTTGCGCCGGCCGACCTCGCCGCGGTCGCCGCGCGCATGCTGCGTCCGCCGCCGATGCTCGACCTCTCGCACGTGACGCCGATCCGCTTCACGGTCGCCGACGCGATCGGCGAGGTCCACGCGCGCATGACCGGAAGGGGAGGGCCGGCGAGCTTCCGCTCGCTCGTGGCCGACTGCGAAGACCGGATCCACGTGGTCGTGCGCTTCCTCGCGCTCCTCGAGCTGTACCGTGAAGGCAAGGTCGAGCTTCAGCAGGGCGACACGTTCGGAGAGATCGAGGTCGAGTGGAGGGGTTGAACGTGGACGGAGCGGATGCCAAGCGCGCGCTCGAGGCGCTCTTCTTCGTGTCGGACGAGCCGCTCAGCGGGGCGGTGATCGCCCAGGCGCTCGGGATCGAGCGGACGCGCGTCGATCGGCTCTGCGAGGAGCTCGCCGGGGACCTCGAGGACCGGGGATCGGGGCTGGTGCTGCGCAACGTGGCGGGCGGCTGGCGGCTGTTCACCCATCCGGAGGCGGCCGCGATCGTCGAGCAGTTCGTGCTGTCGTCGCGTCAGGCTCGCCTCACGAAGGCCGCGCTCGAAACCCTCGCGATCGTGGCGTACAAGCAGCCGGTGACGCGTCATCAGATCAGCGGCGTGCGCGGCGTGAACTCCGACGGCGTGCTGCGGGCGCTGCAGGACCGGGGGCTGATCCAGGAGGTCGGCCGGGAGGAGACGCCGGGCCGGCCGCTCCTGTACGGCACCAGCCCGGCGTTTCTCGAGCGGCTCGGCCTGCCGTCGCTCGCGGCGCTCCCGTCGATCGCGCCGCTGCTCGGGCTGGACGAGGCCGATCCCGAGCAGACCGACGCCGAACCGGCCGGTGAGGACGTCGTGGAGATGCCGGAGACCGTCGACGCCGACATCGACCCGGACTGAGCCCGCCGACGAGGAGCTGCGGCTCCAGCGCGCCCTCGCGCGCGGGGGGTTCGGCTCTCGTCGAGCGTGCGAGCAGCTCATCGTCGAGGGAAGGGTGACGGTGAACGGCGCCGTGGCCACGCTCGGCGACCGCGTTCGGGTGGGTCGCGACACCGTGCGCGTGGACGGCGTCGGCGTGAACCTCGACCCCGACGCGAGGTATTACGCGCTCCACAAGCCCCGCGGGATCGTGAGCACGATGCGCGACCAACGCGATCGCGCCGATCTCAGGCCGTACCTGCCCCAGGAGGGTCCCCGCGTGTTCCCCGTCGGGCGCCTCGACCGGGACTCGGAGGGGCTGCTGCTGCTCACGAACGACGGCGCGCTCGCGAATCGCCTGCTGCACCCCCGGTACGGTGTCGAGAAGGAGTACCTCGCGGAGGTGGAGGGCGTGCCGAGCACGCGGCAACTCGCCCGGCTCCGCGCCGGCGTCGAGCTCGACGACGGTCCGGCGCGAGCGGTATCGGCGCGATCGGCGGGCAGGGCAGGAGAGCGGGGGGCCGTGCGCCTGGTCGTGACCGAGGGCCGCAAACGTGAGGTCCGCCGCCTGCTCGCGGCGGTGGGGCTTCCGGTGACGCGGCTCGTCCGGCTGCGCGTGGGCGCCGTCCGGTTGGGCCGGCTGCCGCCGGGGGAGCTTCGAGCGCTCACGACGGACGAGGTGCGGGCGCTCTCGAAGGCCGCCGGCCTGTAGCCTGGGCCGGCGGCGAGGCGGCCTCGTCCGGTTGGGGAGCGCGTGATGAAGGTTCGGGCGGCCCGCGGGGCCATCGTGGTCGGCGAGGATGAGGCCGAGGTCCTCCTCGAGGCGACCTCGAGGCTGCTCGAGACGATGCTCGACCGCAACGCGATCCCGCGCGAGGAGCTCGTGAGCATCCTGTTCACCGTCACGGACGACCTCAGGTCGGCGTTCCCCGCCGAGGGAGCCCGCCGGATCGGCCTCGGCCGCGTGCCGCTGCTCTGCGCCCGGGAGATCCCGGTCGCGGGCTCGATGCCCTCGGTGGTGCGCGTGTTGATGCACTTCCACAGCGACGCGGCGATGGACGAGGTCGAGCACGTCTACCTGGACGGCGCCGAGATCCTCCGCGATGACCTCGAATAGCCTCGCCGTCGTCGGCACGGGCCTCATCGGGACGTCGATCGCGATGGCGGCCGCCCGTGCCGGCTGCGACGTGCGCGGCTGGGATGTGGACGCCGCGGCCGCCGAGCGAGCGTCGAGCCGGGCCGGGCTGCGCACGGCGCGCTCGCTCCGCGAAGCCGTCGAAGACGCCGACCTCGTCGTGATCTCCTCGCCGATCGCCGAGATCGCGGGGCTCGCGGCCCAGGCGCTCGAGGCCGCGCCGGGTGCGGCCGTCACGGATACGGCGAGCATCAAGCTGCCCGTCGCGAGGGCCGTCGAGGCGGCCGCCGCCTCCGCGTCGCTCCCGCGGTTCGTGGGGAGCCACCCGATGGGAGGGTCCGAGCGGTCGGGCCCCGACCACGCCTCGGAATCGATCGTCGACGGCATCGTCTGGGTGGTCACGCCGACGGAGGCGAGCGGCCCCGAGGCGGTCGAACGCGTCGAGGCGTGGGTGCGGAGGTTCGGCGCGATCCCCGTTCGCATGGAGCCCGGGCGGCACGACCGGCTCGTGGCCTTCGTGAGCCACCTGCCCCAGGTGGCTTCCACCACGCTGATGAGCCTTGCGGCGGCCGAGGAGGCGAGCGAACCGGAGATCCTGCTGCTTGCGGCCGGTGGTTTCCGCGACCTCACGCGGCTCGCGGCGTCGAACCCCGCGCTCTGGAGCGAGATCCTCCTCGCGAATCGGGACGCGATCGCGGAGGCGATCGACCTGTACGTCGAGCGGCTCACGTCGCTCCGAGACCTCGTTGCGGGGGAGCGGGCGGACGAGGTCCGCGACGCCTTCGCCGCGGCGAAAGCCGCACGGCTCACACTCGCTGCGAAGCCGCACGTGCGCGCGGGGGTCGTCGTGCTGCAGATCGGCATCCCGGACCGGCCGGGGGCGCTCGCACAGCTCACCGGGGCGCTCGCAGAGGCCGCCGTGAACATCGAGGACCTCCAGATCGTGCACTCGCCCGAGGGCGGGCGGGGCACGGTGTACCTGACGGTCGCGGGCGCGGCCGAGACCGACGCGCAACGCGTGCTCGGCGAGCACGGCTTCGATCCCACCCGCCTCGCGTAGGCTTCCCGCATGCGGGTTCGAGTCATCCCCGGCGCGCCCCTGAGCGGATCGATCTCGGTTCCGGGCGACAAGTCGATCGCCCATCGATGGTTGATCCTCGCGGCGACGGCCCGCGGGCGCTCCCGGCTGGCTGGACTTCCACCATCGCTCGACGTTCGATCGGGAGCGCGATGCCTCGCCCACGTCTCACTCGAGGCTCGACCTGGACTCGACGCATGGACCCGGGGGGTTGCCGCCGAGGCCGAGGGTCACGGTTTTACGTGGAACATCCGTTCGGGCCACGGAGCGTCGCCGATCCTTGAGGTCGAGGGTGAGGGGCGCGACGCGCTGCGGGCCCCCGAAGCGTCGCTCGACTGCGGCAACGCCGGCACCACGATGCGGCTTCTCGCCGGCGTGCTCGCGGCGGCTCCGTTCCGAAGCGTCCTGGTGGGCGACGAGAGCCTTACCCGCAGGCCGATGGAGCGGGTGGCCGAGCCGTTGCGGGCGATGGGCGCCGGCGTCCGCACCACCGACGGCCACGCGCCCCTGACCGTGGACGGTGGGAACCTTACCGGCATCACCTTCGCGCCTTCGGTCCCGAGCGCGCAGGTGAAGTCGGCGGTACTGCTCGCCGGGCTCGCGGCCGAGGGACCGACCACCGTGGTGGAGAGCGCGGCGACGCGCGACCACACGGAGCGAGCGATCCAAGCCCTCGGGGGCCCGATCGACATCGACGGGACGAAGACGACGATCGCACGCTTCCAAAACGGCGGGCTGGAAGGCACCGTGCCGGGCGACGTCTCGTCCGCGGCGTTCCTGCTCGCAGGAGCCATCCTCACGAGCTCGGCGATCGAGATCACCGGCGTCGGTCTGAACCCGACCCGCTCACACTTCCTCGACGTGGTGGAGCGGATGGGGGCTTCCATCGAACGCGTCACGGAAGAGCAGGTCCTCGGTGAGCCGGTGGGGACCCTGCGGGTCCGCACCGGCTCCGAGCTGCGCGGCACGACGGTGGACGCGCGCGAGCTTCCGCTCGTGATCGACGAGGTGCCGATCCTCGCCGCGCTCGCCGCCCACGCGCGCGGTGAGACCTGGTTCGTGGGCGCCGGCGAGCTTCGCGTGAAGGAAAGCGATCGCCTCCGCGGGCTCGCGGTCGGCCTTCGCGGGCTGGGCGGGCACGCCGGAGACGAGGGGAACGACCTCGTGGTCGCGGGCGGCGGTCTGCCCGGCGGGCGCGCGGACGGCGGCACCGATCATCGCCTCGCGATGGCGTTCGCGATCGCCGCGCTCGCGGGCGAGGGGCCGAGCGAGGTCGACGGGATGGAAGCGGCGGACGTGTCGTTCCCCGGGTTCCTCGCCGCCCTTCGTCGGCTCGGGGCGGACCTGGAGCCCGCGTGAGGCCCCGGGTCGTGGCGATCGACGGTCCGGCGGGTTCGGGCAAGAGCACGCTCGCTCGAGCCCTCGCCCGGGAGCTCCGCCTTCCGTACGTGAACACCGGGATGATGTACCGGGCGCTCACCGTGGCCGCCCTCGAGCGTCGCGTCGACCTCGACGACGGCGACGCGCTCGTGCGCCTCATCGGCTCCTTGAGGTTCACGTTCTCGGAGGGACCGGCCCCCGAGCTCGAGGTCGAGGGTTGGTCGCCCGAGGCGCTCACCGCGCCGAGCATCGAGGGTCAGGTCTCGCGCGCCGCACGCCATCCGGAGGTGCGCGAGGTCATGCGAGCGCTCCAGCGGTCGTTCGGCGAGCACACCGGCGCGGTCATGGAGGGAAGGGACATCGGCACGGTGGTGTTCCCCGATGCGCCGGTGAAGATCTACCTCAGCGCGGACTCGACGGCTCGCGAGGCCCGTCGCGTCGAGGAGCGCGAGGGGAGCCACGCCGACGTCGCCCGGCAGCTCCACGCGCGCGACGCTCGCGACGCCGTGGTGAACCCGTTCGTTCCCGCCGCCGACGCCGTGGTGGTCGACACGACCTCGCTCACACCCGAGCAGACGCTCGCGCGAGCCCTGGCGATCGTCGGGGAGCGCCGGTGACCGAGGCGGTGCCGCGCGTCGCGATCGTGGGGCGGCAGAATGTAGGGAAGTCGACCCTCGTGAATCGCCTGTTCGGCAAGCGGGCCGCGATCGCGGACGACCGGCCCGGGGTCACCCGGGATCGTATCGAGCTCGAGGCCACGTGGCGCGGCAAGCGGTTCGGCCTCGTCGACACGGCAGGCTTCCTCGCGCGACCCGAAGGCATCGACGCGCTCGCCGGGCTGCAGGCCGAGCGCGCGGCCGCGGAGGCCGACCTCGTCATGCTGGTGGTGGACGCGCGCGCCGGTGTCACGGAAGAGGACGCCGCGCTCGGGCGTCGACTTCGCCGTGCGGACACGCCGGTGCTGCTCGTCGCGAACAAGGTCGACACCGACGCCGACGAGGCCGACGCAACGGCGTTCTACGCGCTCGGGCTCGGGGAGCCCTTCCCCGTCTCGGCGCTGCACGGGCGCGCGGCGGGGGACCTGCTCGATCGCCTCGTGGCCCTGCTGCCCGACGCTCCCGAGGAAACCCAGACCGCGACCGAGCCGAGGTTCGCGATCGTCGGCCGGCCGAACGTCGGCAAGTCGAGCCTGTTCAATCGTCTCCTCGGCGAGGACCGTTCCGTCGTGTACGAGGACGCCGGCACCACGCGCGATGCGGTCGACGCGCTCGTGGCCTGGCCGGCCGGCACGGTCCGGTTCATCGACACCGCCGGCATGCGCCGTCAGGTCAAGACGAAGGGTGTCGAGTACTACGGGTTCGTCCGGGCGTCCGAGGCGATCGATCGCGCGCACGTCGCGATCGTGGTGATCGACGCAAGCGAGGGCCTGACCGCCGACGACAAACGCATCGCCGCGCGAGTGGTCGAGGCCGGGCGCGGGCTGGTGTTCGCGGCGAACAAGTGGGATTTGGTCGAGGATCGGGACCGAACCCATCGGGAGTTGACGGAGCAGGTTCGCCCACTCGAGCGCGCGGGCGTCATGCGCACGAGCGCCACGAGCGGCCAGGGCGTGCATCGGTTGCCGCCGGCACTCCTCGACCTGCACGAGCGCTGGAGCTCACGGGCCCCGACCGCGAAGGTCAACGAGATCGTTCGGCTCGCCCAGGGGGAGCGGCCCGCCCCCCGAGCCACCGGCACGATCCACTACGCCACTCAGGTGTCGACCGGCCCGCCGGGGTTCGTGCTGTTCGGCGGCGCGGCGCCCGATGCGCCCTACCGGCGGTTCCTGGAGCACCGGCTGCGTGACGCCTTCGACCTCGAGGGCGTCCCGCTGCGGATGACGTTCCGGCCCCGTCGCAGGGCCTCGCGGACCTGACGCCGCACCCGGCGGCACGCTGCGGTTCGCTACACTTCGATCGATCGCGGGACGTGGCGCAGTCTGGTAGCGCACTGGTCTGGGGGACCAGGGGTCGCGGGTTCAAGTCCCGCCGTCCCGACCGATGAGCGAGGCTTCGTCGAGGGTCCTCACCGTTCCCAACGGCCTCTCGCTCAGCCGGATCCTCCTCATCCCCGTCTTCTGCGCGCTGATCGTCGACCACGACACGTCGCGCGCCGGCCTCCTGCTGTTCGGCGCGGTGTGCGCGACCGACTGGGTCGACGGCTGGGTCGCGCGCCGCACCGGCCAGGTCTCCGACCTCGGCAAGGTGCTCGATCCCGTCGCCGACCGCCTGGCGATCCTGTCCGGCTTGATCGCGCTCGTGGTGCGCGGCGCCTTCCCCCTCGCCGCGGCGATCCCGATCCTGGGCCGCGACCTCGCCGTGATCGCGGCCGGCGCCGCGCTGCTCGCGAGGAAGCGCGCGACGATCGAGGTGCGGTTCGTCGGCAAGGCGGCGACGTTTTCGCTGATGGTCGCGATCGGCGCCGTCTCCTGGGGCAACCTGGATCTACCGCTCGCGCACGCGTTCCTCGGGCTCGGGTGGGTCGCGTACGGCATCGGCATCGTCGAGTACGCGATCGCGACCGCCGCGTACGCCCTCGACGTGCGCCGCGCGCTCGCGGCCTGAGGTACCGTGTCGACCGGCACCGGCGAGCGTCGGTGAAAGGAGAGGGGCCGTGGAGTTCCCCGAGGACCTTCGCTACACGAAGGAACACGAGTGGGCGCGCGACGAGGGGCCCGGACGGATGCGCGTCGGCATCACCGATTACGCGCAGGACGCCCTCGGCGACGTCGTCTACGTCGACGTACCGGAGGTCGGAACCGCGGTCACCGCCGGACAGCCGTTCGGCGAGGTCGAGTCGACGAAGTCCGTGTCCGACGTGTTCAGCCCGCTCTCCGGCAGGATCGTCGAACGGAACCCGCTGTTGGAGGAACGGCCCGAGCTCGTGAACGAGCAGCCCTACGGCGACGGGTGGCTCGTGGTGATCGAACCCTCGAGTGACGGCGCCGAACCGGAGCTCCTCGACGCCCAGGGCTATCAGGCGTTCGTCACCGAGGGCACGGAGGCCTAACCGTCGACCGACGGAAGAGGCACATCGAGGGTCGAGGCCGCCTTCTGCGCTCGGTTGACCGTCCGACACCCCTGCGATAACGTCGATCGGCCATCGATGGTTGAGAGTCCGATGGGATCGCAACCGTGACATCGAGCGATGGCTCGAGGGGGACACGAGGGTGTACTGCACCAATTGTGGACACCACAACCGCGACGACGCGAGGTTCTGCGCCAAGTGCGGGAGTCCACTGGAGAGCGACGCGACCCTCTCGCTCACACCCGTGGAGGTCGAGGATGAGCCCGCCGACGAGTTCCCGTTCCCTCACGACGAGCTGGAGCCGGGACAGGGTCTCCTTCTCGTGAAGCGTGGACCGAACGCGGGGTCGACGTTCCTCCTCGAGAAGGACCTCACCTCGTGCGGGCGCAGCACCGAGAGCGACGTGTTCCTCGACGACATCACGGTCTCGCGCAAGCATGCGGAGTTCCAGCGTCGCGACGGCTCGTTCTTCGTGAAGGACACGGCGAGCCTCAACGGCACGTACGTGAACGGCGAGCAGGTCGAGGAGACCAAGCTCGCGAACGGCGACGAGGTGCAGATCGGCAGGTTCAAGCTCGTCTTCTTCTCGGCAGGGGAGTGAACGATGGCGGGAACGCGGAACTACCAATCGATCGGAGAGGTGCTCGTCTCGGTGAAGACGGAGTTCCCCGACATCACGATCTCGAAGATCCGGTTCCTCGAGGCCGAGGGACTCATCGAGCCGGAGCGCACGCCCTCGGGGTACCGCAAGTTCTACGTGCAGGACGTCGACAAGCTGAAGTCGATTCTGCGCATGCAGCGCGACGAGTATCTGCCGCTGAAGGTCATCAAGGAGCGGTTGCTCCAAGGCGAGGACGGCGAGGACGAAGCGATCGCGGGGGTCGACGGCAACGGCTCGGCGAGCCCCGTCGAGGAGCTCGCCGACGCCCCCACCGGCCTGCAGATGTCGATCGAGGAGATGTCGGCCGCCACCGGCATCGAGCGCGACCGGATTCGCGAGCTCGAGTCCTACGGGATCGTGTGCTCGCACGGTCCCGAGAGCGCGCGCTACTACGACGGCGACGACTACATCGTGCTGTCGATCGTGAAGGACTTCTTCCGCTACGGCGTCGAGCCGCGCCACCTCACGATGTACAAGCACTTCACCGAACGCGAGGCGACGTTCTTCGAGACGATCATCGCGCCGACCCTCCGGCAGAAGAACCCCGACGCGCGCCGGGCCGCCTCCGAGGCGCTCGCGGAGCTCGCGACCACGTCGAGGAAGTTCAAGCAGGCGCTGCTGCGCACGAACCTGCGCGATCACCTCCAGAGCGCGTAGCGGGTGCGCTCGGTCCGCCTGCGACGGGCGTTCGCGGCGCTCGTCGTCGTCGCGCTCGCCGGCACGCAGGCGACGATCGCGGCGCTCGCCGGCGCCGGCCCCGGGCAGGCGTTGCCTCCGCCGACACCGGTCGGGCCGAACGCGTCGCCGTCGCCGTTCGTCACGACGCTGCGGACGCCCACCGACTCGACCGTTCGTCCGGTCGTCTCCGCGCAGGCGGCGATCCTCGCCGACCTCGACACCGGTCAGGTGCTGTTCGCGCACCGGCCTGAGGCGCCGCGGCCGATCGCGAGCGTGACCAAGGTCATGACCGCCCTGTTGGTGCTCCGCCGGACGTCGCCGCGCGAGGTCGTCACCGTGAGCGCGCAAGCCGCCGCACCGGATCGGTCGAACGGGCTCTCGGAGCTCGGGCTCACGGAGGGAGAGCAGATCACCGTGGGGGAGCTCACGTGGGCGCTGCTCGTGCAGTCGGCGAACGACGCGGCGGTCGCGCTCGCGGAGCACGTCGCCGGCACGGAGTCGCGATTCGTGAAGATGATGAACGCCGAGGCGGCCCGCCTGGGGCTTCGCCACACCGTCTTCCACTCGGCGAACGGGCTCGACGACCGCGGCCATTCATCCGCGCAGGATCTCGTGAACCTCACGCGAGCGGCGTTCGCCGAGAGCCCGCGCTTCGGCGCGATCGTCGGCACGCGCGAGCACGACATCCCCGCACCCGACGGGGTCGTGCGGCACATCCAGAACCGGAACGTCCTGCTCTGGCTGTACCCGGGCGCGACCGGCGTGAAGACCGGGTTCACCTCGGCGGCGGGCTTCTGCATGGTCGCGACCGCCGAGCGGGACGGCCGTCGGCTGATCGCGGTCGTGCTGGGGGAGCCGGGCGAGCCGTTCTCGGACGCGGCCGCGCTCCTCAACTACGGCTTCGACGCATTCGAGGTGCACACGTTCGTCCACGCGAACGAGTCCTTCGGCGAGGTGTCGATCGAGGGAGGCTCCGTTCCGGTCGCGGCGTCATCCGACCTCGTCGCGCTCGTTCCCACGACGGCCGTCGGTGAGGCGAAGCGCCTGGTCGCGGTCGACCCCGGGGCCGCGTTCCCGCCCGCCCCGGGCGAACAGGTGGGGACCGTGCGCGTTTCGATCCCCGGTCATCGGCTCGGGTCGGTGCCGCTGCTCGTGACCTCCGTGCCCGATCCACCGCCGGTCGATGACGCGCCGTGGTGGCGTCGCGCGGCCGGCGCCGTGGCGGGCGCGGTCTCGGGCGTGCTCGGTTCGTTGATCGGCTGATGGCTGCTAGGCTCCGCGGCGACATGACGGAGGTCGCGAGCGTCCTGTTCGGGCGCGAGGACATCCGCCGCCGGGTCGAGGAGCTCGGCCGCGCCATCACCGGGGACTATGAGGGGCGGGAGCCCGTGCTCATCTCGGTGCTGAAGGGCGGGACGATGTTCCTCGCGGACCTGCTTCGCCACGTCGCCCTCCCGACGGCCGTCGAGTTCATGGCGATCAGCCGTTACGGGGACGCGCCGGAGTCCCTCGGACGGGTGCGCATCCTCATGGACGTGCAGGCCGACCTTGCCGGACGCGACGTGATCCTCGTCGAGGACATCGTGGACACCGGACTCACGCTGAGCTACCTCATCACGTCGCTGAAGGCTCGCGGGCCGGCGTCGATCGAGGTTTGTGCGCTGCTCGACAAGTCGATGCGGCGCATCGCACCGCTCGACGTGCGCTACGTGGGCTTCGATTGTCCCGACGTGTTCGTGGTCGGCTACGGCCTCGACCATCACGAGCGCTACCGCAACCTCACCGACATCCTCGCGGTCGAGGACGTCGCAGGGCTCGAGTCGGATCCCGACGCCCTCGCCGGACACCTCTGACTTGCCGGGCTCAGGGGCCGCCGGTACAGTGGCCGAACGGCCATGATCGAGATGGAGCTCGCCGGAGTCCGCGTCGAACTTCCCACGAACCAACCCATCGTCCTGTTGAAGGAGAAGGACGGGGAGCGCTATCTCCCGATCTGGATCGGCGCCGCGGAGGCCGCTGCGATCGCGCTTTCGCTGCAAGGGGTGGTGACCCCCCGTCCCATGACGCACGACCTCATGAAGACTATCCTCGAGGACCTCGGCGTGACCGTGAGCAGGATCGTCGTCACGGAGCTGCGCGAGGGGACCTTCTACGCGCAGCTCGACATGGCGCGCAACGGCGACCGCCTCGAGGTGTCCTCGCGCCCATCCGACGCGATCGCGCTCGCGGTACGCATGGCGATCCCGATCTTCGCGAACGAGGACGTGCTGGAGGAGGCCTCGATCCTCATCCCCGGGGACGAGGACGAAGAGGTCGAGAAGTTCCGGGAGTTCCTCGACAACATCTCACCCGAAGACTTCGAGGAAGCCTGACCTCGAGATTCGATCGGGAAACGGAGAGCGGGCGGTCGAGCGTCCCCCTCGATCGCTCGGCCGCCCGCAGCTTCCGCTGGGACCCGTCGGCGCCCCTATCCGTGACCGGAGGACAGGAGGTTGCGTCCGATCAGGTGGCTCGAGGGGCGGGAGAGGACGGGACCAACGCGATCCACGGGCTCGCACGGTGCCGATCGCGTCACTTGCCGTTCCTCCTTCGGTAGCTCGGCCGTCTTCGTCCTCTTCTGGACGGTAAGACCCGGAGCTTTGCGTCCCGCCGTTCCCGACGGTTTGCCGTTCTCGGGAGCATGGTCCTCGCTGCCGATAGGGAACATCGGTCCGCCGGGCGAAATCCTTGAGCGGCCGGTCGGGGGACACGCTGTAGGGAGGCTCGTTGACAGGGTCGAGGGGGACTCATAAGCTGCAGCGACACGGACGTAATTACGGAGTTGTCATGGCCGAGCAGGGGTTTCGCGTCCCCGAAGTGTGCAAGATCGTCGGGATCAGCTATCGCCAGCTGGACTACTGGGCACGCACGGATCTCGTGACGCCGTCGGTCCGCGACGCGCGCGGATCGGGCACCCAGCGGCTGTATTCCTTCCAGGACCTCGTGGTGCTGCGGGTGATCAAGCGTCTGATCGACGCGGGCGTCTCGCTCCAGCGAGTGCGCAAAGCGGTCGAATACCTCCAGGAGATGGACGAGCGGGCCTCCGGCGTCACGCTCTTCTCGGACGGGAAGGGCGTGTACCAGGCTCACTCGCCGGAGGCGGTGATCGACCTCCTCAACAAGGGGCAGGGGGTCTTCGCGATCGCGGTGGACAAGGTATGGAGCGACCTGGAGGGAAGCCTGGCGAAGACCAAGCGCGGCCGCGCCGCCGCAGGAGGGTCGTGACCGCCCAGGCCACCGCCGAGAGCGCCCTCAAGAGCGACACGATCGCGTTCGCCCACGCGAGCGAGCGCCAGTTCGCTCGGCTCCTCGACTTCTATCAGATCGACTGGGAGTACGAGCCCACGTCGTTCGACATCGAGTGGGACCATCAGGGGAACGTCGTCGCGCGATTCACGCCGGACTTCTACCTCCCGCAGTACGACCTGTATATCGAGATCACCACGCTGAACCAGCGGCTCGTCACCAAGAAGAACCGGAAGATCCGCCGCCTCCGCGAGCTCTATCCCGGCGTCAACTGCAAGATCTTCTACCAGCGGGACTACCTGTCGCTGGTGTCCAAGTACGGGCTCGAGGACGTCTCCGGCTGACGCTTCTGGGCGCGCCGGCGCTCCCGCCGAACTGGCTAGACTGACCCCTCGGGATGAGGTTCGCTCCGCACACCGAGGACGACGTCCGCGAGATGTTGGGGGCCATCGGTCTCGGGAGCGTGGACGACCTCTTCGACCAGATCCCACCCTCGGTTCGCCTCGACCGGCCGCTCGACCTGCCGACCGGCGTCTCCGAGATGGAGATCCTGGCCGACCTGCGAGCGCTCGCGTCGCGCAATCGTCACGCCGACGACCTGGTGTGCTTCGCGGGCGGCGGCGCCTACGACCACTACGTCCCCTCGGTCGTCTGGGCGCTCGCCGGACGCTCGGAGTTCTACACCTCCTACACGCCCTATCAGCCGGAGCTCTCGCAGGGCGTCCTGCAGGCGCTCTTCGAGTACCAGTCGATGATCTGCGAGCTGACGGCGCTCGAGGTCTCCAACGCGTCGCTGTACGACGGGGCGACCGCGCTCGCGGAGGCCGTGAACCTCGCGCGGTCGACGCCGGGGCGCGATCGCGTCCTGGTGAGCGCGGGCGTGGATCGTCGGTACGTCGAGACCCTGCGCACGTACGGCCGGGGGACGGGCTACGAACCCGAGCCGTTCGATGCCAGGGACGGTCGCGGCGGTGAGCCGGTCGTCACGGACGACGTCGCGTGCGTCGTCGTGCAGCACCCGAACGCGTACGGGCTGCTCGAGCCGGCGCGCGAGCTGTTCGGCCTCGCGCACGCGGGCGGGGCCCACGCGATCCAGGTCTTCGACCCCCTCTCCCTGGGCGTGCTCGCCCCGCCGGGCGAGCTCCGCGCGGACATCGCCGTGGCCGAGGGCCAGGCGCTCGGCAACCACCTGAACTTCGGGGG
>DATBIS010000108.1:0-28255 GCA_036556805.1 Actinomycetota bacterium
GAGCTCGCCGAGGGCTCCACGATCGAGATCGACGCCGGCGAGGACGGTCTGGTCTTCCGGCCCCGCTGAGGTCCTTGCCTTGAGCGACCGGCCGGGATACCGATACTCCTGACCATGGAGATCGCGGTCTTCCTCCTCATAGCCCTGATCGCCGGCGGCGCGGCCTTCCTCGCGTACTACCTCAAGCAGAAGCGCATCCAGGGGCTCGCCGCCGCCGCGAAGCAGCTGGGCCTCGCGTTCTCACGGTCCGACCCGTTCGCGACGCTCGCCGAGCCGTTCGCGCTCCTGCACAAGGGCGACGGCCAGGGCGTCGAGAACGTGATGTCCGGGGTCTGGCAGGGCGTGGACCTGCGGCAGTTCGACTTCTGGTACTACGAGGAGTCCACGGACTCGCAGGGCCACCGCTCGAAGTCGTACTACCGGTTCAACTGCGTGATCGCTCCGATCGAGGCCGCGTGCGCGCACCTCACGATCGACCACGAGAACGTCTTCACGCGCCTTGCCGACGCCCTGAGCTTCCACGACATCGAGTTCGAGTCCGCGGAGTTCAACCGGGCCTACCAGGTGAAGTGCGACGACAAGAAGTTCGCGAACGACTTCGTCGACGCACGGATGATGAACTGGCTGCTCAAGCACGGGGCCGGGTACTCCTTCGAGGTGTGCGGCGATCGGGTCCTGTGCGCCCACAAGCGCCTGCAGCCCAACGAGCTGATCCCACTGCTCGGCACGACGAGGGCATTCCACGAGGCGGTCCCGCGCGTCGTGTTCGACCTCTACGCGAAGGGATAGGCTTCCCCGGGCAAGCCTCTGAAAGGACGGACCCGTGGGACCTGTGCTCCTCGTGATTCTCGGCGTCGTCGTGCTCGTCGCGATCGCCGCCGTCGTCTCCTACAACCGCTTCGTCTCCCAGAAGAACACGATCCGCGATGCCTGGGCGAACATCGACACCGAGCTCCGCCGCCGGTACGACCTCATCCCGAACCTCGTCGAGACCGTGAAGGGCTACGCGACGCACGAGCGCGAGGTGTTCGAGAACGTCACGAAGGCCCGGGCGATGGCGACCGCCGCCACGGGGTCGCCGGCCGAGCAGGCTGCGGCCGAGGGCCCGTTCGTGGCGGCGCTCCGGCAGCTGTTCGCGGTCGCGGAGAACTATCCGCAGCTGAAGGCGAACGAGAACTTCCTCGCGCTGCAAGCCGAGCTCTCCAACACGGAGGATCGCTTGCAGACGTCGCGCCGCTTCTACAACTCGAACGTGCGCGACTACAACCGTCGCGTGCAGGCGTTCCCGTCGAACGTCGTCGCGAACATGTTCCACTTCCAGGCCGAGCAGTTCTTCGAGATCGAGGAGGCGATCCGAGAGGCCGGGCCGCCGCAGGTGAACTTCACGAGCCCGGGTCCATCGGTGTCGTTCGGTGACCAGGGTGGAGCGGCTGCGGCACCGCCAGCCGCGACACCGCCGCCCGCACCCGAGTCGCCCCCGACGCCTCCCGCTCCGCCGAGTCCCTAGCGGCTACGGGTTCGTGAACGAGTAGATGTCGGCATCGAACGTCGAACAATCGAAGAAGTCCACGAACCAGGTCACGGTGCCAAGTCCATCGTCGAAGATTGAGGTATGGGCTACGTCGGTCACATCGTCGAACTCATAAACGACCACCGGGTTGCTGCTGCCTGTCCACTTCATCAGCTTCACGTTGGCTGCGCACCCATTGCCGCTTCGCACGAGGTAAACGTTGCCGGCGAGGTCGACCGAGGCCGCGTAGTAGAGCTTGTCAAGTGGATTGGGGATCTTCTCGATGACGTCGTTCATGATGTCGTAGCGATAGGCCTTCCACCCGCCTGCCGCGCTAGTCGTCCACACGATCCAGTTGCCGTAGATGCGAGGCGTTGATGCAAGGTCGACCTTCGGCCGATCGATGCTCGTGACGTTGATCTTGTCGCCGGTGGTCAGATCGGTGACGAGATAGAGCTTGAATGCGTTCTTCGTCGTGCGGATGAACGTGAACGTGTTTCCGAACAACCCAGAACAGCATTCCCACTTGCTCGTGTTGACACCTGGTGGGAGCGCCACATTCGACATGGCGGTCATGTCGTAGAGCTTCACGTCGGACTTGTTCTTCTTGACCGACTGCCATGCGAGCAATGATCCGGCCTGGTCGACGGCATTCGAGTAGCCAGTCCCCGAGTTATTGACCTGAAACTTCGCTCCCACGGTCGGATCGACCCAGACGTCGTACCCGTTTGCTCCGGCTCGATCCTGCGTCCACGCAAAATATTCTGCGTTGCCGGTGCCGCCGAACTGAGCCCGGGGTCCTGTCTCGACTGGAACCGGCACGAGGCCCCCTGCCTGTGCTCCTGACGCGACCAACAACAGCAGTGCGACGAGCGCGAAGGCAATGGTGCTGCGGCGACGTAGGCGCACGGGGCCCTCCCTCTGCGGGATTTCTTCTGATTCGCCCGATCCCGCGACCAGATCTTCCTCCTCGGGTGCGCCGGCGTGCAATGGTCAATCGAGCGCGACCGGGAGCCCGCTCCCGTAGTCGGACTCGGGTGGGCCGCCGCAGCCCTCGAGCATGGTCGCGCGACGGACGTCGGTGGTGAAGATCGTCCACACGATCGCGAAGACCGTGCCGATGAGGCCCAGCGCGATCGCAGTGGGCTTCACGCCGAACGTGTGCGCGGCCACGCCTGTCGCGATGCTGGAGATCGCGAAGGTCGCCGTGAGGAGCGCGAGGTCGAACGAGAAGATCCGCCCACGGATGCGGTCGGGCACGATGCGCTGCAGGCCGTAGGACGAGAGCATCCATTGGGCGCCCCCGCCGACGTGGGCGACCGCGACGATCGGCATCGCGACGATCAGCGTCGGCGCGAGGCCGAGCAGCGTGTACGCGACCCCGAACACCAGCAGCGCGAGGCCGATTACCGTGAAGAGCCGCCGATCCTGCGGACCGAGCAGGCTTCGCCCGATGAACGGTCCGACGAGGGCTCCCACGCCGCGCGCGGCCATCAGAAAGCCGATCGCTGCGTCGTTGCCGCGGAACACCTCGGTGGCGAACAGGGAGATCAGGACGAGCACCCCGGCTCCGAGCCCGAACCCGCATTTCACGGCGAGGAGCGCGAGCACGCGATGGTCCTTCGAGGCGTAGGAGAAGGTCTCGCGGGTCGCGTCGAGGATCTTCGGATGCTCGTCCTCGTGGTCTCGAGCTTCCGAGAACGGCCTGTGGACGCTCGCGATCAGCAAGCCCGACGCGCCGAAGGACAGGGCGTCCACCACGATCGCCGCGTCGCGGCCCGCGATCGCGGCCACGAGGCCGCCCAGCGCGGCCCCGACCGCGAGCATCGTGCCCCAGAGCGAGCCGCTGAGGGCATTCGCCGTGGAGAGGTCCTCCTCGTCGACCAGGTTGGGGAGCGCGGCCGAGGACGCCGGGTCGAATCCCGCCGCGAACGACGCCATCACCGCGAGGAGCGGATAGGCGACCCACACGGTGTCGCTCGATCGCACGAACAGGAACCCCAAGCACACGAGGGCGCGTGCGAGGTCGCACACCACCATGAGCTTGCGGCGATCGAGGCGGTCGACGAGCGCTCCTGCCGCCGGCGCGAGGAAGAAGAGCGGCAGGTCCTGCACGGCGAACAGGAACGCGACCGCGATCGGCGACCCCGTGAGGTCGATCACCAGGCCGGTGAGCGCCACCACCAGGAACCAGTCGCCGCCGAGGGAGATGAGAGAAGCGAGGTAGACGTTGCGGAAGTCGCGGTTGTCCCGCAACAGGGCCCAGCTCGCCCGGACGCCGCCGTCCGGGCGCTCGGAGGTAGATTCGCGCTCGACCACGGGAGTTGCCAGACTACCCGCGCACCGACCCTTGGAGGCGACCATGCTCGACCGGTTCACGTGGATCCGTCAGGCCGCACTGCGCTGGGCGGGAGAGGGACGCACCGTGTACATCGACCCCTGGGGCGTGGGTGACGACGACCCGCCGGCGGACCTCATCCTCATCACGCACGCGCACGGGGACCACTTCGCGCCCGACGACATCGAGCGCATCCGCGGCGGCACGACGAAGCTCGTGGCGCCCCACGACGTCGCGGCCGAGCTTTCGGGAGACGTGACCCCCGTCGCCCCGGGCGAGTCGCACGAGATCGCCGGCGTCCGCTTCACCACCGTGCCGGCGTACAACGTCGAGGAGGAACGGCTCGACATGCACCCGAAGGAGAACCGCTGGGTGGGCTACGTTCTCGACCTGGGCGGGTCGACCTACTACCACGCGGGCGACACCGACCACGCGCCGGAGCTCGACGAGCTGCGCGCCGACGTCGCGTTCCTGCCGATCGGCGGCACGTACACGATGGACCCCGTGCAAGCCGGCGGGCTCGCACGCTCGATCGCGCCGCAGCTTGCGGTGCCGATGCACTACGGCTTCGTGGTGGGATCGCCCTCCGACGCCGAGCGCTTCCGGAAGGAGGCGGACCCCGTGAAGGTCGAGGTCCTCACGCCCACGAACCCGTTCGAACGTCCATGACGCTGGGGTTCGACGGGAAGCTCTTCCTGCTCGCCTTCGACCATCGCGGCTCGTTCCAGGAGACGTTCTTCGGGGTCGAAGGCGAACCCACTCCGGAGCAGGCGGCGAGCATCGCCGACGCGAAGGCCGTGATCTACGAGGGCGTGCTGAGCGCCCTGCAGGGGGGAGCGCCTCGCGAGGGCGCGGGCGTGCTCGTGGACGAGCAGTTCGGTGCCGACGTCGCGCGCGCAGCGAAGGGAGAGGGGCTGCTCCTCGCGATGCCGGTCGAACGGTCGGGCCAGGCGGAGTTCGACTTCGAGTACGGCGAGGAGTTCGGCGAACACATCGAACGGTTCGATCCCTCGTTCTCGAAGGTGCTCGTCCGCTACAACCCCGAGGGCGATGCCTCGATGAACGAGCGGCAGGCCGAACGGCTCCGGCGGCTCGGCGCGTGGCTGCACGAGCGCGGGCGCCGCTACCTCTTCGAGTTGCTGGTGCCGGCCGAAGCTCATCAGCTCGCATCCGTGGAGGGCGACGCCGCGCGATTCGACGTGGAGGTTCGCCCCGGGCTCGTCGTTCGCGCGATCGGGGAGCTGCAGCGGGCCGGCGTCGAGCCGGACATCTGGAAGCTCGAGGGCCTCGAGCGCCGCGAGGACTGCATCGCGGTCGCGGAGGCCGCGACCACGGGAGGCAGACACGGCGTCGTCTGCGTGGTGTTGGGGCGCGGAGCGGACCGGGACGCCGTCGATCGGTGGCTCCGCGCCGCGTCGGGCGTTCCCGGGTATGCGGGCTTCGCGATCGGCCGGTCGATCTGGTGGGATCCGCTGCGCGCGTTCGTGGACGGGGAGGAGGGCCGCGACGAAGTCGCGGCCCGCATCGGTTCGCACTATCGTCGGTTCATCGACGTGAGCGAAGGAGGGTGACGAACATGGCGGTCATCAAGACGATCGACCTCGTGGGGGTCTCGGGCGAGAGCTGGCGCGACGCCGCGCAGCAGGCGCTGTCCGAGGCCGCGAAGACCATCCGCGGCATCGAGGGGATGGACATCCTCGAGACCCGCGCGAAGGTCGAGAACGGGCAGATCACCGAGTTCCTCACGCACGTCCGGATCCTGTTCCGGATCGAACGCTGAGGATCAGGCCGCGCGTTCGGCCGTCGCCGTCGCCACGGCCTCCAGCTGCGGCCTCGTCTTCGCGAAGTACGCGATTGCTGCGGCGAACCCGACGCCGAACGGTGCTCCCGCGGCCTGCATGCGGATCCACCGGTCCCGGTCGAGGCCGGCCCTCGTCCAGTCTCTTTGCGGGTGGCTGAACGCGTCGACGGCACCCCAAAGAGGCAGCCCGACGATGGCGACCGCGAGCAAGACGAAGCCGAGCGTCGCGGTCGGAACGTTCACGAGCTTCAATCCGGACGCCAGCAACACGTACACGAGCGCAGGCCTGATCAGTCCGTCGGGAGCCTTCGACGAGACCCGGGCGCCGACGTAGACGCCAGGGATCGCACCGACGAGGACCGAGCTGGTGAGTCCGAGCTCGAACTCGCCGAACAGGATGTGTGCGATCGCCGCGGATGCAACGAGCGGCACCGCTTGCGCGAGGTCGGTGCCCACCAGCTCGGCGCTTCGCAAGGCGGGATAGAGCAGCATCAGGCACACGATGATCACCGACCCCGAGCCCACCGACGTCATCCCCACGAGCAGCCCTCCGACGGCCCCGAGCAACAGCGTCGGGAGCGCCCTCACACGCATAGGAGCGAGCGGCCCTGGTTCGGCTCTCGCCTCACGCAGTCGACGGGTCCGGCGGCCCTGCAGCCACGACTTCACCACCATCGCCCCGGCCGCAAGCATCAGTGTCGCGCCCAGCAGCGTCTTGATCGTGTCCTGCACCTGCTCGCCCTCGCCGAGCGATCGCAAGATGAACACTCCCGCGAAGGCCGAGGGAACCGAACCGATCGCGAGCCATCGCACGAGCTCCCAGCGGACGGTGCCGCGACGGAGGTGGACGGCGCCACCGATCGGCTTCATCACCATCGCCGCGACGAGGTCGCTCGAGACTGCGGCGAGCGGCTCGACCTTGAACAGCAAGACGAGGATCGGCGTCATGAGCGCCCCGCCGCCCATGCCGGTGAGCCCGACGGTGAACCCGACGATGAGCGCGGCGAGGGCAACGTACAGGTCGAGGTGCATGCGCTCCCGTTCGGCACGAAGAACGGCTACGGCACGAGCGCCGCAGCCGGCCCGTTGGACGGTACCGACGGCCGCCGGCCGACGTCAAGCGGCGACGGGTCGGGTTTCCTCCTTCGTTCGGCGGAGACCGATTGCCGCTAGTGAAGTCCCCGGCGCCGCCGGATCCGCCGGTCGACGGTGCCGAACACCAGATAGTCGACGCCGACGCCGACGAGCACGATGACGCCGAGGGCGGCGATCAGCGTCGGCGTGTCGTTCTGCGAGGCGGCGAGGAGCTGGCCGAGGCCCGTCGCGCGGCCGGCCCCCACGATGAGCTCGCCGGCGAGCAGCGCTTTCCACGCGAACCCCCACGCCTGCTGGAAGCCGCTCACGTATCCGGGCAAGGCCGCAGGGAAGATCACCGAGCGATAGAGCTCCCACCCCTTGGCGCCCATCGTCTGTCCGGCGCGAACGAAGACCGGCGGCACCTGCCGGAACGCGGAGATCGTGGCGAGCGTCACCGATGGGAACGACCCGACGATCGCTACCGCCACGACCGCGCGCTCGGTGAGGCCGAACCACACGATCGCGATCGGGAGCACGGCGATCGGGGGCACGATCTGTAGCGCCACCACGAGCGGTCGAACCGATCTTCGTGTGAGCTCGTGCAGCGCGAGGACGACCCCGAGTCCCGTGCCGATCACGATGGCCACCACGAACGAGAACGCGAGCCGGATCAAGGTCCGTGCGGCCGCCTGCTGGATCGTTCCGTCCGCGATCCCTTCTCGGAACGCGCGCCACGTCTCGAGCGGTGACGGCACTCCGGACGACGACGAGAGCCCCGCCACGATCGCCCAGATCGCGAGGAGTCCCACGAGCCCGAGCAGCGGAGGGCCCAGCTCGCTAACGATCCAGCGCACGCGTGACGTCGCGATCCACCTCCCGCATCAAGGAGTCGTGGATGTCGACCACCACGCGCGACACCAGTGCGTCGTCGAGGTGTCGTGGACGAGGCGCGGAGATGCGTTGTTCCTCGAGGAGGCGGCCGGGCGAGGCCGACATCACGAGGACACGATCGGAGAGCAGCGCCGCTTCCCGCACGTTGTGGGTGACGAAGACGACCGTCATCGCTCCCGCGCGGTCGGTCCAGGCGCGCTGCAGCTCGTCCTGCAGCAGCTCGCGCGCCTGTGCGTCGAGGGCCCCGAACGGCTCGTCCGCGAGCAGCACGTCGGGCTCGCAGGCGAGCGTGCGCGCGAGCGCGCCTCGCTGTCGCATGCCCGCAGAGAGCTCGTGTGGCTGCGCGAACGCGTACTTCGCGAGGTGCACGCGGTCGAGCGATGCCATCGCGCGAGCGCGCCGCTCCGAGCCGTTGACGCCGACCAGCCGAAGCGCGAGCTCGACGTTGCCGATCACCGAGAGCCAGGGGAACAGGGCGGGTTCCTGGAACAGCAGCGCGCGATCCGGTCCCGGAGCGACGATTGGACGGCCATCCATCAGCACCTCACCCGAGGTGGGGCGATCGAGCCCGGCGAGGACGTTGAGGATCGAGGTCTTGCCGCACCCCGACGGCCCGAGCAGGCTCACGAACTCGCCGGGATCCACGTCGAAGCTCACGCCGTCGACCGCCGTCACGGTGCGACCGGCGAAGAGGCGCGTCTTCACGAGATTCCGCACGGAGAGCTTCGCAACGGTGGGGGTCGGCACGGGAAGCCTCGCCACGCTCGAGCCGGCAGCCATCGTCACCGGAGCCTGAACTTCTCGGCCATCTCGATCTGCACGACCTTGCCGTCCTGGATGACGAGCACGACCGTCCCGAACTGGATCTTGCGAACGATCTCCGCGACCTTCTGGAGGACCTCGCGCTCTTCGTCGGTCAGTTCGGAGGACCCGCTCGCCTCCGGTGCGTGCTCGTCGGCCACGCGTCGACTGTACCCCGCGCTCACGCGCGGAAGAACAAGCCCGTGAGCAGGAGGGAGATCGGCACCAGGAAGATCACGCCCACGAAGCCGGCGAGGCGCTTGTTCTCGGTGAGCAGCCAGTCCTGCAGGCGCATCACGCCGCCGGAGACCGGGCGATAGGCGAACGCGAGCACGAGCACGCTGATGACGGCCACGCCGATCGCCTCGGCGAGGACGATCTGCGCCGCAACCGGCGTGCGCTGCAGCATCGCGACGACGAGCGTGTCGGCGAGCGTCGTGATGTTCGCGCCCATGATGTACGGCAGCGCTTCGTCGCGCTTCAGATAACCCTTGAAGGCGAGCGGAACCAAGACCGTGAGTGCGACCGACACCGAGAGCGTGAGCGTCGCCACGAGGCAGCCGAGCCCGAACATCACCCAGCGCTTCTTGATCCAGTGGTGCTGATACTCGGCGCGCTCGCCGTCGATCTGCGGCAGCACGCGGTCGAGCAGCTTGAACGACAGAAGGATCGTGCCGAGCCCCGCGAGGAACAGCAGGCCGCCGGGCAGGTGGTCCTTCGCGAAGTCGACGAACGGTCCCCAGATCCGCGCGAGGACCGCCTCGAGCTCGGTCGAGGCGTGCCACTGGACGCCGTCCATGAGGCCGCCTCGAAGCATCAGATACGCGAGCGCCATCCCGGGGAGGTACACGAGCGCCGTCATCGTGAGGGCCTGGATGCCCATCCCGATCGACTCCTGCTTGCGCTTGCCCTTCGCGCGAACCGTGAACAGGATGCCGGTGAGCAGCACGATGAACGAAGCCCCGAGCCGCGAGCCCGAGAGCATCGTGAGCGTCTGCAGCTTCGTGAGCGCGCCGGCCCCGAAGAGACTGATGGTCGTCGCGGCGACTGGCGAGCCCGACAGCACGAAGTAGGCGCCGAGCCAGCCGGTGCCGAGGGTGGACACCCCGTTCGCGAACGGGAACTGACCTTCGATGGTGGGCCCGATCGCGCTCGCGCCTGCCTTCATGAGCTGGATCGCGAGGATGAACAGGAACATCGCCGGCAGGAAGACGACGACCTTCTGGAGCACGCGCCACCATCCCGACGAGGAGGCGAGATCGCTCGCGGTGGCGACGTCGGGAATGGCGACGCCGTCGAGGTTGCCGTCGACGTTCGGTTTCACATCTACCTCCGAGGACGAAAAAGGCCGCGACAACGAGACGTGTCGCGGCCTCCAGTCTGTCTGGTCAGCTGCACCGTCGACGCTAACAACGGGCACCGGGGACGTCAAGCGTCGAAGGCCCTAGGGCGATGTGGTGGTTTCGTGTCGAGACCGCGCAACGTGCTTGACACCTGCCGGGCTCGCCGGGTATCCATGGTGCGCGCGCGGATCGACCGGACCACCGGAGAGCCGGGCGCCTCGGGTGATGCTTCCCGCTCTTCGTCACCCGACACCGAGACGTTCCTTTCGGTTGACCGGACCACCGGAGGCCGAGCACCTCGAGGCCTCCGGTCCCCGACCGGTCGATCGAAAGGAGCTCCGCATGTTTCGCCTCCGCACTCGCCACACGGCGATCGCGTTGTCGCTGCTGGCGTTGCTGACTGCGGCGTGTAGCGCGTCGTCCGCCACCAGCACGTCGGCCACCGGGTCCACTGGGTCCTGCATGCCCGGGGACAACCCCGTGGTCACGCTCGCCGGGTACAGCAACGTCTACGACGCCTACGGCAAGCTCACGGCCTCGTCGGGCACCTTCGTGGGCGACTGGAAGAACGCGCACAACGGTCAGTCGGTGATCTTCCAGGCCTCCTACGGCGGGAGCACGACGCAGGCTCAGAACGTCGTGAACGGCTTCCCGGCCGACATCGTCGCGCTTTCGCTCGATCCCGACGTCCAGCTCATCCAGGTCGCCGGGCTGATCACTCACGACTGGCAGTCCGGACGCGATCACGGGTACGTGGGCACGTCGGTCGTCGTGTTCGAGGTGCGCCCGGGCAACCCGAAGCACATCGAGAACTGGGACGACCTCGCCCAACCGGGCCTGCAGATCCTCACACCGGATCCAGCTCAGAGCGGTGGGGCCCGGTGGAACATCGTGGCCGCGTACGGCGCCGCGATGCGTGGCGAGGTTCCCGGCTACCAGGCGAACGATCCCGCCGACGCCCAGCGCCTGCTCGAGGGGATCTTCTCGAACGTCAGCGTGATGGACAAGAGCGCGAACGACTCGCTCAAGAACTTCCAGGCGGGCAACGGTGACGTCGCGATCACGTACGAATACGCGGCGCTCGCAGCCCAGAAGTCCGGCGACGAGAACGAGATGGTGATCCCGGCCTCGACCGTGGCGATCCAGACGCCCGTCGCGGTCGTCGACAAGAACGCCGAGTCCCACTGCGTGAAGGACATCGCCGACGCATTCGTCGAGTACCTGCACAGCGACGAAGCCAAGGGGATCTTCGACACGGTCGGCTTCGAGCGGCCCGTCGACCTCGAGGCCGCGCAGGCCGGGCAGGGAGTGGAGAGCACGTTCGCGCCGATCACCGATCTCTTCACGACCGACGACATCGGCGGCTGGGACGAGCTGACGGATACCACCGTCTTCGGCCCCGATGGGGCGTTCACGAAGGCTCAGGCGGCGGCCCAGGGATAGTGCAGGAGCAAGTGGGAACCCTCGTGCGGGAGGACCCGCGGCCGGCGAAGCCGGCCGCGGGTTCCCGCGCGCGCCAGGTGGCGCGCGCGGCGATGGGCCGGTGGAGCCTTCGCAGCGTCGCGCTGCTCTATCTGGGGCTGATGGTGGCGCTGCCCACCGCGGCAGTCGTCATCCGCGGCTTCGGCGGCGGGCTCGCCGCGCTCAAGGAGGCGCTCGATGCGCCCGGGGCGCACCAGGCGCTGATGCTTTCCGTCGGGCTCGCCGCGCTCACGGCGGTGATCAACGCCGTGCTCGGGACCGTCGTCGCGTACGTCCTGGTGCGCTATCGGTTCGTGGGGCGCGGCGTGCTGTCGACGCTCGTCGACATCCCGTTCGCGGTCCCCACCCTCGTCACGGGCGTCATGCTCGTGGCCCTGTACGGCCCGAACTCGCTCGTCGGCGGCTTCTTCATCGATCACGGGTTCCAGATCATCTTCGCGCGGCCGGGGATCCTGCTGGCGCTCCTGTTCGTCACGCTCCCGCTCGTCGTACGGACGGTGCAGCCCGTGCTGCACCAACTCGACCTTGCCGAGGAGGAAGCCGCGCGCGTGCTGGGCGCCTCCCGGTGGGTCACGTTCCGCAAGGTCGTGCTCCCGCACCTGCGATCCGCGGTCGTCGCAGGTGGCCTGCTGTCGTTCGCGCGGGCGATCGGCGAGTACGGCGCGGTCGTGATCCTGTCGGGCAACCTCCTCAACAAGACGCTCACCGCGCCGGTGTTCATCTACCAGCTGATCAGCGACTTCAAGCCCGATGCGGCCGCGGCGGTCGCGACGCTCCTGTTCGGGTTGTCGTTCACGTTGGTGCTCGTCACCGAGCGCCTGACGAGGGGGAGGCCGGCATGAGCACCCAAGGGGAGCTCCGGCCGGCACGACTCTCGGCCCCGACTCGCAAGCGCCTCGTGCACGGAGGGCTGATCGCCGTCGCGCTCGTCTACGTCGGCACGCTGGTGCTCGCCCCGCTCGTGGGGATCACGTGGGCCGCAACGCGAGCCGGCTGGCACACGTGGTCCGCGACCTTCGCCGACCCGACGGCGCGGCACGCGTACGTGCTGACGGGCGTCATCACGCTCGTCACCGTCGTCGTGACGGCGATCCTCGGGGTCGTCGTGGCCCTCGTGCTCTCGCGAGATCTCTTCCCGGGCCGCGGGCTGCTGAGCGCGGTCGCCGACCTGCCGATCGCGATCTCGCCGGTGATCGTGGGCCTCATGGCGGTGCTGTTGTTCGGCACCGGGGGCTGGTTCGAGTCGTGGTTCTCGGCGCGGGGCATCCGGATCCTCTTCGCGGTGCCTTCGATCGCGATCGTGACGCTCTTCATCTGCATTCCGTTCGTGATCCGCGAGGTGACCCCGATCCTTCAGGAGCTCGGCACTGAGGAGGAGCAGGCGGCGAAGACCCTCGGCGCGACGTCGCTCCAAACGTTCTTCCGCGTGACGCTGCCGAACATTCGCTGGGGCTTGCTGTACGGCATCGCCCTCTCGACGGCGCGCGCGATCGGTGAGGTCGGCGCCGTGGTCGTGGTGAGCGGCCTGATCGCCGGGCAGACGGAGACCGCCACGCTTTTCATCCTGCGCGCGTTCGACCAATTCCACGACGAGACCGGCTACGTGGTCGCCCTGACGCTCGCGATGGTCTCCATCGTGCTGCTCGCGGGCATCGAGATCTTCAAGCATCGCGAGGAGAAGGAGCTCAGCAGATGACCGTCAACGGCAGCGTCGACACCGGAGTGGCCTCGGGCATCAAGGTCCGGCACCTCGACAAGCACTTCGGGTCGTTCCACGCGGTGAAGGACGTGAGCTTCGCGGCCGAGGACGGCAAGATCACGGCGATCTTGGGGCCGAGCGGCTCCGGCAAGAGCACCGTCCTGCGGATGATCGCCGGGCTGGAACGGCCCGACGGCGGCGAGATCACGATCACCGGCGACGAGCAGACGTGGGTGCCGGTGCAGGAGCGCCGCGTGGGCTTCGTGTTCCAACACTACGCCCTGTTCCGCCACATGACGGTCCGCAACAACGTGGCTTTCGGACTGGCGATTCGCAAGGAGCGGAAGCCTGAGATCGGGAAGCGCGTCGACGAACTGCTCGAGCTCGTGCAGCTCGCGCCGTTCGCCGACCGGTACCCGGATCAGCTCTCGGGTGGGCAGCGCCAGCGCGTGGCGCTTGCGCGCGCGCTCGCCCCGCGGCCGCGCGTGCTGTTGCTCGACGAGCCGTTCGGTGCGCTGGACGCGCGCGTACGGCAAGAGCTCCGACGCTGGCTCGACGACCTGCACCGCGAGCTGGGCGTCACAAGCCTGCTGGTGACGCACGATCAGGAAGAGGCGCTCGAGCTCGCGAACGAGGTCGTCGTGATGCACCACGGGCGGATCGAGCAGATCGGCACACCCGACGATGTGTACAACCGGCCGGCATCGCCCTTCGTCGCGGGGTTCATCGGCTCCGCGAACGTCATCGAGGGGAGGGTGGAGGGCGACCACTTGCGCTTCGGCAACCACGTGATGAGCGGTGCCGCCACCCACCTGGCGAACGGCGCGGTCGCCCATGCGTACATCCGGCCGATCGACGTTCGCATCACGGAGGACGACTCGAACGGCGCGTATCGAGCGACGGTCGAACGCGTGAACAACCTAGGGCCGTCGTCGAAGATCCGGTTCCGCCTCACCGACGGACAGCCGCTGCTCGCGGATCTCCCCAACGAGGTGCTGCCGATCCTCGAGGCCGGCCAGCAGGTGCTGCTCGACCTTCGCAACGTGAAGGTGTTCGAGAGCGAAAGCGAGGACGAGCTCGGTGCCCTCGAGGAACCGGTGGCGGCACCGTGAAGGCGCGCGGCGCCGGGAGCGCCGATCGCGGTCGACCGAGGACGTTCGGTCCCTGGTCAGCTGCAGACCTGCGATCTGGATTCGCTCCCGGCGCCGTGCCATCTTCCCCCGCCCGCGACATGCATGCCGTCTCGCCGGCGGAGGCCGCGCGTTTCGCCTCCCTTCCCGCCGAGCGCCGGCAACTCCTCCTGCACCTCGCCGCGCTCCTCGACTCGATCGACTACGGCGCGGTCGTCGTGGTCGTGCAGGACGGCATGGCGATCCAGGTCGAGGCCTCGGAGAAGATCCGCCTGAGGTGATCGGCCCCGCCCTCTAGACTGGGAGGAGCCATGCCGGCCTCCATCGTGCTCGGGACCCAATGGGGCGACGAGGGCAAGGGCAAGGCGGTCGACTACCTCGCCGACCGGATGGACTTCGTCGTTCGCTATCAGGGCGGCCACAACGCCGGTCACACCGTGATCGCCGAGGGCCGCCTCCTCAAGCTCCAGCTCGTGCCCTCCGGCATCCTCTACGACCACATCACGCCGGTGATCGCCGACGGCGTCGTGGTCGACCCGCGCCACCTGCTGAAGGAGATGGCCGAGCTCCGGGCGCTCGGCATCGACGTTTCCCGGCTGCTCGTGAGCGGGAACAGCCACCTCATCATGCCGTACCACCTGGAGCTGGAGAAGGTGACCGAGCGCTTCCTCGGCCGCAACGCGCTCGGAACGACGAAACGAGGCATCGGCCCCGCGTACGGCGACAAGGCGGCGCGGATCGGCCTTCGCGTGCAGGACCTCTACGACGAGGAGATCTTCCGCGCGAAGCTCGACATCGTGCTGCGCGAGAAGAACCTCGTGCTCACGAAGATCTACGGCCGCCTGCCGCTCGACCCCGAGGCGATCGTCGAGGACTACCTCGGGTTCGCCGAGCAGCTTCGACCGCACGTGACCGACACGTCGAAGGTGCTGGACGACGCGCTCCGAGCCGGCAAGCACGTGATGCTGGAGGGAGCGCAGGGGACGCTCCTCGACCTCGACCACGGCACCTATCCGTTCGTCACCTCGTCGAACCCCGTGGCGGGCTACGCGCTCGCATCGGCCGGGATCGGCCCGAAGGAGGTCGACCGGGTCATCGGGATCGTGAAGGCATACGTGACGCGCGTGGGAGCCGGGCCGTTCCCCACCGAGGACCTCGGCGAGGACGGCGAGCGACTGGGGTTGCGGGGTAAGGAGTTCGGGGTCGTCACCGGCCGCAAGCGCCGCTGCGGCTGGTTCGACGCCGTGCTGGCCCGGTACGCGGCCCGCGTGAACGGGCTCACCGAGCTGTTCCTCACGAAGCTCGACGTGCTCTCCGGATACGCGTCGCTCAAGGTCTGCACGGCGTACCGCGCCGACGGCGAGCTCTTCGAGGACTTCCCCCCGCATCAGTCGCTGTTCCACCGGGCGGAGCCGGTGTTCGAAGAGCTCGAGGGCTGGCACCAGGAGATCGACGAGATCGGGTCGTACGCGGAGCTCCCGGCGCCGGCGCGCAAATACGTGGACCGCGTCCAGGACCTCGTGGGCGTGCCGGTCTCGGTGGTGTCGGTGGGACCGGCCCGAGAGCAGAGCCTGCCGGTCCCATGAGGATCCTCGTCGTCGGCTCGGGCGCCCGCGAGCACGCGATCACGTGGCGGCTCGCGCAGAACCCGACCGTCGACCGGCTGTTCGCCGCACCCGGCAACGCGGGGATCGCGCGCGAGGCGACCTGCCTCGACGTCGCCGCCGACGACGTACGCGGCATCATCGGGATCGTCGAACGGGAGGGCATCGACCTCACCGTCGTGGGGCCGGAGCAGCCGCTCGTCCAGGGCCTCGCCGACGCCCTCGAGGCGCGCGGCTGCAAGGTGTTCGGCCCGACGAAGTCGGCCGCGCGCCTCGAGGGCTCGAAGTCGTGGGCGAAGGACCTCATGCAGCGCCACGGCATCCCCGCCGCGCGCTCCCGTTCCTTCGGCGCGATCGACGAGGCGGCCGCCTACCTCGACGAGGTGGGCCCGCCGGTGGTGATCAAGGCCGACGGGCTCGCCGCCGGCAAGGGCGTGACGGTCGCAGGGGACCGCGACGAGGCGCTTGCGGCGCTCGAAGCGTGCCTGGTCCACCGCGCGTTCGGCGACGCCGGGGCAACCGTGCTGGTGGAGGAGCTGCTCACCGGCCGCGAGGTCTCGGCGTTCGCCCTGAGCGACGGACGCGAGGTGCTCCCGCTCGCCCTCGCGCAGGACTTCAAGCGCGCGCACGACGGCGAGGCGGGGCCGAACACGGGCGGGATGGGCGCGTACTCGCCGGTGCCGTTCGTCGACGCGGCCACGGAACGGCACATCGGCGACCACGTCCTCGCCGCCACGGTGCGCGCGATGGACGCCGAGGGGACGCGGTTCCGCGGGCTGCTGTACGCCGGACTCATGCTCACCGACGACGGCCCGAAGGTCCTCGAGTTCAACTGCCGGTTCGGCGACCCCGAGACCGAGGTGGTCCTGCCACGGCTCCGAAGCGACTTCGGGGAGATGGTGCTCGCGAGCGTCGAGGGCAACCTCTCCTCGTACAAGGCGCACTGGAGCGAGGAGGCCTGTGTGACGGTGGTGCTCGCCTCGGGCGGCTACCCGGGCGAGTACCGAACCGGGTTCCCGATCGAGGGGCTCGAGGACGCGGAGGCGCTCGAGGGCGTCGTCGTCTTCCACGCGGGGACGGCCGAACGGCAGGGTACAGTGGTGACCGCCGGGGGTCGCGTGCTCGCCGTGAGCGCGCTCGGCGACTCGATCGGCGACGCGCGCGCCCGCGCGTACGAGGCGGTCGGGCGCATCTCGTTCGAGGGGATGCACTTCCGGACCGACATCGCCGCGCGGGCGGCGGAGGGAGAGCGACCGTGAGCGACGAGCAGTTCTCCGAAGACGAATCGCCGCTCGTCGGCGTCCTCGCGGCCTCACCGAGCGAGCTGCCCGTGATGCGACAGGCCGGTCTGATCCTCGAGAAGCTCGCGATCCCGCACGAGGTTCGCATCCTGTCGTCGAGCCGGAACCCCGACGCGGTCGACCTGTATGCGCGCACCGCGTTCGACCGCGGGCTGAAGGCCATCATCTGTTCGACGGGGATCTCGGGGCACCTCGCGGCGGCGGTGGCGGCTCGAACCGTCCTGCCCGTCGTCGGCGTGCCGATCGCTTCGATGCCCCAGATGCCCGGGAGCGAGGCGCTCGCGATCACGGCGCAGATGCCCACCGGGGTCCCGGTCGCCACCGTGGGCGTGGACGCGAGCGTGAACGCCGCGGTGCTCGCAGCCCAGATCGTGGGGGTCGGCGACAAGGACGTGCAGGCGCGCCTCTGGCGCTTCAAGGACGACCTCGCGGAGGGCCTCAAGCTTTGATCCCGCGGTACAGCCACCCCGAGATGGCGGCGGTCTGGTCCGACGAGGCGCGGTTCGCGAACTGGCTGGAGATCGAGGTGCTCGCCGTCGAGGCGTGGGCCGAGCTCGGGCGCGTCCCCGCTGAGGACGCGCGAGCGGTGCGGGAACGTGCGGCGTTCAAGGTCGAACGCGTTCGCGAGTTGGAGGAGGTCGCGCGGCACGACGTCGCGGCGTTCGTGCAGTGCGTGGGCGAGTCCGTCGGCGAGCCGGGGCGCTGGGTGCACTTCGGCATGACCTCGTCCGACGTGCTCGACACCGGCCTCGCGCTCCAGCTGCGCGCCGCGGCCGACCTGCTGCTCGGCGACCTGGAGGGACTGCTGCGCGTGGTGAAGGGGCTCGCGATCGCGCACCGCGACACCGTGATGATCGGTCGCTCGCACGGGGTCCATGCGGAGCCGACCTCGTTCGGACACAAGCTTGCCGTGTGGGCGTTCGAGCTCGACCGCGACCGGGAGCGCCTGCGCCGCGCTCGGGAGGTGGTCTCCGTGGGCGCCATCAGCGGGGTCGTCGGGACGTACGCGGAGATCGACCCGCGCGTCGAGGAGCTCGTCTGCGCGCGGCTCGGCCTGCGCGCCGCCGAAGCGTCCACCCAGATCGTGCAGCGCGACCGGCACGCCGAGTTCGTGACGGCGCTCGCGATCGTCGCCTCGACGCTCGACAAGATCGCCACGGAGATCCGCCACCTCGCGCGCTCCGAGGTGCGCGAGGTCCAGGAACCGTTCGCCGAAGGGCAGAAGGGATCCTCGGCGATGCCCCACAAGCGCAACCCGGTCGTGAGCGAGCGCGTCAGCGGGCTCGCGCGCGTGATCCGCGGCTATGCGCAGGCCGCTTTCGAGAACGTGGCGCTCTGGCACGAGCGCGACATCTCGCACTCGTCGGCCGAACGCGTGATCCTCCCCGACGCGTGCTGCCTGCTTGACTTCATGCTGCGCGACGCGACGGCGGTGCTGGAGGGGCTCCTCGTGTTCCCGGATCGCATGCGGCGCAACCTCGAGGCCGACGGTGGCCTCGTGTTCAGCCAGGGCGTGCTGCTCGCGCTCGTGGACGCCGGCGTCTCGCGGGACGAGGCCTACCGGATCGTCCAGCACGCGTCCGCGGCGGCGTGGGACGAGGCCGCGGACTTTCGCGCGGAGCTCGGGCGGAGCCCGGAGGTGGCGCGAGCGCTCTCGTCCGAGGACCTCGACCGATTGTTCGATCCGGCGCGCTCGCTGCGCAACCTCGGCGGCGTCTTCGAGCGACTCGAGAAGCTTCCCGTGGAGGGCGAATGAGCAAGGACCTGCACGCACGCGGCAAGGTGCGCGACATCTACGAGGCGGGCGAGGACGCCCTGTTGCTGGTGGCGAGCGACCGGATCAGCGCCTTCGACGTCGTGCTGCCGACGCCGATCCCCGACAAGGGGCGCGTGCTCACCGGGCTCTCGCTCTTCTGGTTCGATCGCACGAACGACCTCGTCGCCAACCACGTCCTGACGGCGGACCGGCAGAAGTTCCCCGAGGCCTTCGCGGACGACGAGGAGCTCGCCGGCCGCGCGACGCTCGTGCGCCGAGCCGAGGTCGTACCGGTCGAGTGCGTCGTGCGCGGATACCTGTCCGGCTCGGGCTGGAAGCAGTACCAGCGCGAACAGCACGTGTGCGGCGTGCCGCTGCCGCCCGGGCTCGTGGAGTCGGAGCGACTCCCGGAGTCGATCTTCACGCCCACCACGAAGGCCGCGGAGGGTCACGATCTGCCGCTCACGCCGTCCGAGACGGCCGACCTCATCGGCACCGGACTCGCCGAACGCCTGAAGGAGCTCTCGCTGGGCATCTACGAGCGCGCCGCGGCGATCGCGCTCGAGCGCGGCATCATCCTCGCCGACACGAAGTTCGAGTTCGGGTTCGCCGACGGTGAGCTCATCCTCATCGACGAGGTGTGCACGCCGGACTCGTCGCGCTTCTGGCCCGCCGACGAGTACGAGCCCGGCGGCTCGCCGCCCTCGTTCGACAAGCAATACGTGCGCGATTGGCTCGACGCGTCGGGCTGGAACCACGAGCCGCCGCCACCCGAGCTTCCCGCGGACGTGGTGAACCGCACCGCCGAGAAGTACCGCGAGGCGTACGACCGCATCACCGGCGAGCCGTTCGCCGCCTTCCTCGCGCGGATGGGCGTCGCGTGAGGTACTCGTTCGAGGTCCTCGTGACGCTGAAGCCGGAGCTCTCCGATCCCCAGGGGAAGGCCGTCGAGGGGTCTCTGCCCGCGCTCGGGTGGACGAACGTGAGCGGCGTTCGCGTCGGCAAGCACGTGCGGCTCGACGTGGACGCGGACGATCCCGCCGCCGCCCGCGAGCAGGTCGAGCGGATGGCCGGCGGGCTCCTCGCGAACCCGGTCATCGAGGAGTTCAGGGTGTTGGAGGTCGAAGGGGCGTGAGCGCGGCCGCGCCGCGCGTCGGGGTCGTCACGTTCCCCGGCTCTCTCGACGACCGGGACGCGATCCGCGCGATCGAGCTCATGGGCGGTGTGGGCGTTCCGCTCTGGCACGGCGACCGCGATCTGCAGGGCGTGGACGCCGTCGTGCTGCCGGGCGGCTTCTCGTACGGCGACTACCTGCGCTGCGGCGCGATCGCCCGGTTCGCGCCGGTGATGGATGAGGTTCGGGCGTTCGTGAACCGCGGCGGACCCGTGCTCGGCATCTGCAACGGCTTCCAGATCCTCTGCGAGAGCGGGCTGCTGCCCGGCGCGCTGATCCGGAACGCCTCGCTGCGGTTCGTCTGCCGGTGGGTGCACGTGCGCGTCGAGTCGTCGCAGACGCCGGTGACGGCGGAGCTCGTCCCCGGAGAGGTGCTGGAGGTTCCCGTGAAGCACGGTGAGGGCCGGTTCGTGTTGGACGCGTCCGGGCTCGGCCGGCTGGAGGACGAGGGGCGCGTGGTGTTCCGCTACTGCTCGCGGCGCGGCGAGGTCGCCGACGAGTGGAACCCGAACGGGGCCGCCCGGGGGATCGCGGGCGTGCGGAACGAGGCGGGCAACGTCGTCGGCCTCATGCCGCACCCGGAGCACGCGGTCGACCCCGACCTGGGGCCGACCGGCGGGCAGCCGCTGCTCGCCTCGTTGCTCGCGCAGGCGCTCTCCCGGGTCTGAATCGTGGACGCGGTGGCCGAACCGCTGCACCGGGCGCTCGGGCTCACCGACGAGGAGCTCGCGCGGATCCACGCGACGCTCGACCGCGAGCCGACCGTCGCCGAGCTCGCGATGTTCGCCGCGATGTGGTCGGAGCACTGTTCGTACAAGTCCTCGAAGGTGCACCTGCGGAACCTGCCCACCGAGGGGTCGGCGGTGCTCGTGGGGCCCGGGCAGGACGCGGGTGCGGTGGACGTGGGCGACGGGATCGCGGTGGTCTTCAAGATGGAGTCGCACTCGCATCCGTCCGCGATCGAGCCGTACCAGGGCGCGGCGACCGGCGTCGGCGGCATCGTGCGCGACATCGTCGCGATGGGCGCGCGTCCGGTCGCCCTGCTCGACCCGCTCATGTTCGGGCCGCTCACCGAGGAGCGGAATCGTTATGTGCTGGGCGGCGTCGTGGCCGGCATCGGCGGCTACGGCAACTGCATCGGGGTCCCCACCGTGGGCGGCGAGGTTCGGTTCGCCGAGCCGCACGCCGCGAACCCCACCGTCGACGTGATGTGCGTGGGCGTCGCGAGCGCCGACCGCCTCGTGACGAGCGGCACGCTCGTCCCGCACGAGGGTTCGCTGATGCTCCTGTACGGAGCCGCGACCGGCCGGGACGGCATCGGCGGGGTCTCCGTGCTCGCGAGCGCGACGATCGAGGAGGGGTCGGAAGCCTCGCGCCCCAGCGTGCAGATCGGCGACCCCTTCGCGGGCAAGCTGCTGATCGAGGCCTCGCTGGAGATGGTCGAACGGGACGTGCTGGAGGGGCTGCAGGACCTCGGGGGCGCGGGGCTCACCTGCGCCGTGAGCGAATCGGCCGCGCGCGCGGGACTCGGGGCCGAGCTGGACCTCGACGCGGTGCCGCTCCGCGAGCCGTCGATGGAGCCGTTCGAGATCCTCACGAGCGAGTCGCAGGAGCGCATGCTCGCGATCGTGCACCCGTCGCGCCTCGCCGAGGCGCAGGAGGTGTGCGCGCGCTGGGGCCTCGCCTCGAGCGTGGTCGCGGAGCTTCGCGGCGGCGGGACGCTCACGGTGCGGGCGCGCGGTGACGTCGTCGCCGAGGTGCCGGCGCGCGCGCTCACCGAGGAGGCGCCCGCGTACGAGCGGCCGGCGGAACCGCCGGCCGCGGTCGAGGGTACCGGGGACGATCCGACGTTCCTCCCCTTCGAGGGGGACCTGCTCGAGGCCCTCACCACGGTGCTCCGCTCGCCGAACGTCGCGAGCAAGCGCTGGGTGACCGAGCAGTACGACTCGATCGTGCAGGGGCAGACCGTGGCGAGCGGGGGCTCCGACGCCGCCGTGATTCGCCTGCCCGGGTCGCTGAAGGCGCTCGCGCTCTCCACCGACGGAAAGGGTCGCTACGGCGCGCTCGACCCGTACCTGGGCGCCGCGCACGCGGTTGCGGAGGCCGCGCGAAACGTCGCCACCACCGGCGCGCGGCCGCTCGCGATCACGAACTGCCTGAACTTCGGGAACCCCGAGCGCCCGGTCGTGATGTGGCAGTTCGCGGAGTCGATCCGCGGGATCGCCGACGCCTGCCGTGCCTTCGAGACGCCGGTGACGGGCGGCAACGTGAGCTTCTACAACGAGTCGGGCGGATCCGCGATCTGGCCCACGCCGGTGATCGGCATGCTGGGCTTGCTCGCCGACTACCGGCTCCGTCTGTCGATCGCCTTCGGGCGCCCGGGGCTCGCGGTGTACGCGCTGGGCGAAACCTTCGCCGAGCTCGGGGGGTCGGAGTTCGCGGAGACGGTGCTCGGCGCCGCCGGCGGCCGCCCGCCCGCGCTCGACCTCGCGAAGGAGCGCGCGCTCCACGCGTTGCTCGAGGATGCGGCCGCCGCCGACGTGCTCGCGAGCGCGCACGACTGTTCCGACGGCGGGGTCGCGATCGCGCTCGTCGAATCGGCGATCGCGGGCGGACACGGGTTCGTGGTGTCGCTCGCATCGGACCTGCCGCCCCACGTGGCGCTGTTCGCGGAGTCGGCCTCGCGCGCGGTCGTCTCGGTGACGAGCGAGAAGGAGGAGGCACTGCTGGGGCTCGCGGCCTCGCACGACGTGCCGGCGGCACGCCTGGGCGAGACCGGCGGGCCTCGGGTCGTCGTCGACGGCCTGCTCGACACCACCCTCGAGGAGCTGCGCGACGCCTACGAGTCGGCGATCCCGCGGCTTCTCGGCGATCCCGCGTGAGCCCGTTTCACGGATGTGTCCGGCCGGACGTTGTTCCCGTGTGGTTGCATCTCGGGCCGTGACGCCCGTTCCTCCGTTCCAGGACTTCCTGGAGCAGCAGCGCGCGATGGTGCTGCGGTTCCTGGTCGCCGCGGTGGGGCCGCTCGACGCGGACGATTGCTTCCAGGAGACGTTCCTCGCGGCGCTCCGCGCCTATCCGACCCTGCGGGACGGATCGCGTCTGGACCACTGGATCCTCCGCATCGCGAGCCGCAAGGCGATCGACCACCATCGCCGGGCGACCCGCGCGCCGAGACCCGTGGAGGCGATCCCCGAGCCGAACGAGCCCCCGGCGGTCGGCGTCGACCACGAGCCGCTGTGGAAGGCGATCGGGGAGCTGCCGCCCCGCCAGCGCCTCGCGGTCGTCCACCGGTACGTCCTCGATCGGTCGTACGCGGACGTCGCGGAGTCCATGGGCGGGACCGAGGAGGCCGCGCGGTCGAACGTCCACCAGGCCATGCGCAAGCTGAGGGAGATGATCGGATGAAGGCGAAGGGATTGCAGCGATTGGGCGCGGGCTCGGCCGCGCGCTCGGCGGCGCTCGCGGCGGAGCTCGCCGACGCCGCCGCGGATCGAGGTCTGCTCGACGTGGCCGTCGCCACGGTGGAATCGCCGGTCGGCGACCTCCTCGTGGCGGTGACCCCCAGGGGGCTCGTCCGGATCGCGTTCGTGGAAGAGAACCGCGACCGCGTCCTGGGGCAGCTCGCGAGGTGGATCTCGCCGCGGATCCTGGAGTCGGCGCGCGCGACCGAGGAGGTGCGGCGTGAGCTCGACGAGTACTTCGCATCGGGTCGCACCGTCTTCGATCTCGCGCTCGACCGTCGGCTCATGCAGGGCATGCAGCGCGACGTGCTCTCGGCGACCGGACGCATCGCGTACGGGAGCGTCGCGACGTACGGGGCGATCGCGAAGCGGATCGGGAGGCCGGCCGCCGCTCGCGCGGTGGGTCGGGCGCTCGGCGCGAACCCCATCCCGATCGTGGTGCCGTGTCATCGCGTCGTGGGGGCGAACGGGTCGCTCACCGGGTACGGCGGCGGCCTGGACCGCAAGGAGCTGCTGCTGCGGTTGGAGGGCGCGCTGCTCGACGCGTGAGGCGTTCCGCGACGAGGCCGGTGTTAGGCTGTCGCCGACGTGGGGGCGGAATCTCCGAAGGACGAGTGCGGTCTCTTCGGGGTGTGGGCGCCGGGAGAGGACGTCGCCCGCCTCACCTACTTCGGGCTCTTCGCGCAACAGCACCGCGGCCAGGAATCGGCGGGGATCGCGGTCTCCGACGCGCAGAACATCCTCGTGTACAAGGACCTCGGCCTGATCTCGCAGGTCTTCTCCGAGGCCACCCTCGCGACGCTGCAGGGTGACCTCGGGATCGGCCACACGCGCTACTCGACGACCGGCTCCACCACCTGGGACAACGCGCAGCCGGCGTTCAAGACCGACGGCGAGCGATCGATCGCGCTCGGGCACAACGGCAACCTCGTGAACACGCGCGAGCTCGCGGAGCTCGCCGGCCGCAACGGCTCAGCCACCACCGACTCGGACCTCGTCGCGACGCTCCTCGCGAACCGGATGGGGGACGGCGCGGACCTCGAGGAGGCGGCGCTCGGCGTCCTCCCCGGCCTCCGGGGAGCGTTCTGCCTGGTCATGCTCGACGAGCGAAGTCTGTTCGCGGTGCGCGACCCGCACGGCATCCGGCCGCTCGCGATCGGCCGCCTGCCCGGCGGGTTCTGCGTCGCGTCGGAGACGTGCGCGCTCGACATCGTGGGCGCGACGTTCGTACGCGACGTCGAGCCGGGCGAGATGGTGCGGTTCGACGACCGCGGCATGCACTCGGCGAGGATCGCGCCGTCGCCGAGGACGGCCCTCTGCATCTTCGAGTTCGTCTACCTCTCGAGACCCGACTCCCGCATGTTGGGGGTCGGCGTGTACGAGTCGCGCCGCGCGATGGGGCGCCGCCTTGCGGAAGAGCATCCCGCGGACGCCGACATGGTCGTGGGGGTGCCGGCGACCGGCCACTCCGCGGCGCAGGGGTACGCCGAGGTGAGCGCCATCCCTTACGGCGACGGGCTCATCAAGAACAACTACGTCGGCCGCACGTTCATCCAACCCTCGCAGTCGCTCCGCGAGCGCGGTGTGAAGCTCAAGCTGAACCCGCTGCCGGACTCGATCCGAGGGAAGCGGCTCGTGGTCGTCGACGACTCGATCGTTCGCGGCACCACGACGCGCCAGATCGTGACCGCGCTGCGAGAGGCGGGCGCCGCGGAGGTGCACGTGCGCATCACGTGCCCGCCGATCAAGTGGCCGTGCTTCTACGGCATCGACATGTCGACGCGGAACGAGCTGGTCGCGAGCGACCTCGCGGTGGACGAGGTGCGCGCGTTCATCGGCGCCGACTCCCTCGGCTACCTCTCGCTGGAGGGCCTCGTGGCGGCCACGAGCTCGCCCGCCGACTCGTTTTGCCGGGCGTGCTTCGACGGGGAGTACCCGATCCCGATCCCCACCGAGGCCGGGAAGTTCGTCCTGGAGGAACTGCCGTTCACCAAGTCGTGAGGGTGCGGTGAGCGAGGCGTACCGGCGCGCGGGAGTCGACCTCGACGCGGCGGCCCGGAGCGTGGCGATGATCCGCAAGGCGGCCGAGGTCGCGCGCACGCCGGAGGTGGTCGACGGCGTCGGTGGGTTCGCGGGCAGTTACCGCCTGGACGACGGCCGCCTCCTGGTCGCGGCCACCGACGGCGCCGGCACCAAGTGCGAGATCGCCCGGCGCGCCGGCCGGTTCGACACGATCGGCATCGATCTCGTCGCGATGAGCGTGAACGACGTCGCGTGCACGGGCGCCCACCCGCTGTTCTTCCTCGACTGCGTCGTGGTGGGGAGGCTCGACCCCGAGACGGTGGCGGCGATCGTCGGCGGCGTCGCGGAAGGCTGCCTGCGCGCCGACTGCGCGCTGCTCGGCGGGGAGACCGCCGAGCATCCAGGCGTGATGGAGCCGGACGCGTTCGACCTCACGGGGTGTTGCGTCGGCCTGCTCGAGGCCGATCGCGCGCTCGGACCCGACCGCGTGCGCGAGGGCGACGTGCTGATCGGGCTCGCATCGACCGGGCTGCACGCGAACGGCTTCAGCCTCGTGCGCTCGGCGCTGCTCGACTCCGGTGCCTACCGGCTCGAGGACGCCCCGAAAGAGCTCGGCCGGCCGCTGGTCGACGAGCTGCTCGAACCGACGGCCGTGTACGCGCCGTTCGTTCCCACGCTCGCGTCGGAAGGCGTCATCGCCGCGGCCGCGCACGTGACGGGGGGCGGGCTGCCCGAGAACCTCGCTCGCGCGCTGCCGACGGGGCTCGGCGCGGACATCGAACGCGGCGCCTGGCGTGAGCCGCCGGTGTTCGACCTCGTGCAGCGGGCCTGCGGCGCCTCCACCGAGGAGATGTTCCGCACGTTCAACATGGGGGTCGGGATGGTGCTCGTCACACCCGAGGAGCACGCGGATGCGGTGCTCGAACGGGCGCGCCTCGCGTCGGTGATCGGGCGCGTCGTGGCGAACACCGGCGTGCGCATCGCGTAGACCGCGAGCGTCGCGGGGACTCGGCAGCCTGGGATGACTACGCCGGCATCCCCCAGAGGAATCACTCGATCCGACCCATGTCCGTGCCATCCGGCATTGGAAAACCGCCCGCGTGACCTATCCAGTCCGCCGAAGGTCCCGCCGTAACCTCAATCGATGGACAACGTGAGCGCGAACGAGGGTTTGACCGTCCTGGTCGTCGACGACGAGCCCCAGGTGGTGTGGGTGCTTCAGTTCAGCCTGGAGGCGGAGGGGTACCAGACGTTCGCTGCGCGGGACGGCATCCAGGCCCTCCGCGAGATCGCCGAGCATCACCCCAAGCTGATGGTGCTCGACATCATGATGCCGAACATGGACGGCTGGACGGTGCTGGAGGAGATGATGAAGCTCCCGCGCGAGGAGCGTCCCCGCGTCGTGATGGTCTCGGCGCTCTCGAGCCTCCACGATCGCGCCCGGGCGGCCGAGCTCGGCGCCGACGCCTTCGTGCCGAAGCCGTTCAACGTCGACGACCTCATCGGCGTGCTGCACCGCCTGGAGGAGGCTTCCTAGCTCTCGCCCCCGTGGGCGAAGCGCTGGTGCTCCTTCTGCACGACGGTCGTCCCGGTCGCCCGGCAAGTGAGGATCGGCTCGTCGAAGAACTCGGCCGCGGAGTCGGAGATCTCGCCGCGCGGCCCGCCCACCTTCCACACTTCGAACTCGCACCTCCGCGAGGTCGTGCCGACGCTCACGATCTTGCCGCGCGCCTCGATCCAGTCGCCCGCAAAGAGCGGCGCGAGGAACTCGACGGTCTCGTAGGCGCGGAACAGGCCTTCGTCGCCGTCGTAGCGCATCGCGAGCTCGGTGATGAGGTCGCCGATGACCTCGAGCTGCTTCGCGCCCGCGACGAGGTTCCCGCCGTAGTGGGCATCTTCGGAGCCGAGCCGGCGGCGGATGAACGCGGTGGGAAGGTCGGTCACGACGATCGGCCCTCGACGAGCTTTCCGAAACGGACCCCACGCGCCGGGACTCGCACCACCGAGCCGTCCTTCGTGCGCACGAAGTAGGTCTCCGCGCCCTCGTCCCAGCGCTCGAAGACGCCGACGGCCTCGCCGACGTAGCCGTTCGGGAGCTCGAACTGGAAGGTGACGCGCTTGCCGACGTCGTCGGGCGTCACGAGGTTGGCGCGCTGCACGCCCGCAGCCTATCGAACGCCCAGGCGCGAGATCGTCCCGGGCGGCGGCTCCGGATAGGCCTCGGGGTGCACGGCCCACGCGAGGATCTCGAGCCCGTCGACGAGGCGCGGCCCCGGGCGGGAGAAGTACGAGGTCGCGTCGACCGCGAACGCGTTGCCGTTGCGCGCGGCCGGCGTCTCGGCGAAGTACGGGAGGTCGAAGAGGCGTTCGCCTTCCTCCTCCGCCTCCTCGAGGTAGTAACCGCAGGGCATGAACACGATCACCTCGGGGTTCTGCTCGGCGACCTCGTGCCACGCGACCACGCGGGAGGGCTTGCCCGCCTCGTTCAGCAGGTTCACGGCGCCCACAGCCTCCACCATCTCGGGCACCCAATGACCGCCCACGAACGGCGGGTCCGACCATTCGAGCGCGAACACCCGGATGGTCGGCACGCGCATCGCGATCTCCCTCACCCGCGCGACGCGGGCCCGAAGGGTCGACGTGATGCGGGAGGCCTCCTCGGCGCGGTCGAGCAGCTTCCCGGTCGCCTCGATCGAGGCGAAGACCTCCTCGAGCGTGTTGGGGTCGAGCGAGAGCACCTTCGCGTCGGGGAGGCCGAGCTCTTCGAGCGCCTGGCTCACCTGACCGCTCGGCACCGCGCACACGCGGCAGAGATCCTGTGTGAGCACGACGTCCGGCTGCTCGCGACGAAGCAGGTCCTTG
>DATBIS010000109.1:0-38847 GCA_036556805.1 Actinomycetota bacterium
CGGATCCTCGATCGTGAACACCGCCGTGAACTGACCGAGATAGGTGTCGCTTGTCGTTGGGAGACAAGCGACCTTGACCTCGCCCGGCTCGATCGAGATGCCCCCGGTCTCCGTTTGGCCGTTTGGACTCAATGGGCCGCCGACCCCCGTGCCATGCTGTGATGTCAACAACTCGTACGAGGTTGCCCCAGACCGGTTGACGATCAAGAGGTGCACTCCGTCCTCTTGAGGAACGACGACGTTGGGAAACACGTGAGCGCCATCGGGCCTGCAAACCACTTCGCCCCTGGCGGGTGGCGAGTCCGCGCCAGTCGATGGCCCGCGGCCAGCATCCACGATCTCGATGGGAAAGTAGAAAGAGCGATCCCCCTCAGGCCAATTGGCGAAGAAGGAGAGCGCGTAGCGTCCCGGCACGAAGTCGAGAGCGATCGGGCCGTCGATGACGCCAAAGCTCTGCACTCGGTCGAACGGGTATTTCTCTCCGCGCCCGATTCCGCCCTCCACGCGCGGGATGTTGCCTGTGATGCGCAAGAGAGTTCCAACCGGGATCTGGAGGTATCGCTCCCCGCGGAGATCCGGTTCCACCATGTCAGCGCATCCGCTCGTGGTGCCCCAACTCCAACAGTAGGAGGACCAGTACCCGTCGATCGTCTCGCCTCCGTACGAGAGCGTGGCGCCTGGAAGCTCCTCCGAAGTTTCCTTCACGCCCACGAAAAAGTGGGCCACGAGATCTGAGCCGTTCGTCGTGCCGAGGGTCGATCCGCCCGGTTCCCGAAAAGCCTCGAAGGCGAACGCGCCGGCTGCGACGAACACTGCGAGCGCCACGACACCGGCCACGATGCGGTCACGTCGAGGTGGAAGCCGATCGCCACCTAGAGGCTGCTGCGCTCGATCCCAAAGTCCGGGAGAAGGTTCCACGCGCCGGAGCTTCGCGAGCTCGTTCTCCCAACGCTCAGTCATGGTCGTCCTTCAAGAGTTCGCGAAGTCGCTTGCGCGCGCGATGCAGGTGCACGCGCACCGTCGATGCGGCCGTTCCCATGCGTTTCGCGACTTCTTCGACCGGCAGGTCGGCTTCGTAGTGCAGCACGACCGCGGCGCGCTGGTTCGGAGAAAGCTGCCGAAGCGCGGCCATGAGCTCTCCGACCTCCGGAGGGTCCACGATGCCCTCGACGGCCGAAGATGTGGCCCTTCGCTCGCGACGGAGCTCCTCGGCGGCCAGCCGAAACGCCGTTCGATAGAGCCATGGGATCGGATCGCGGATCGCAGGGCCGCGCGCGATCGCTCGTGCGAATGCCTCGGCAATCACCTCGTCCGCGAGGTCCCGCCGGCCGCCGGTGAACGCATAGATCGTCCGCCAGACGCCGGGCCCGTCCTCCCGGAACAGGCGCTCGAAGTCGTGGCCTCGCTCGTCGCGGGTCACGCCGGGCATCATCGCGTGCGGCTCCCATCGCGTACATCTCCCGCGAGTTAGAGCGTCGAGCCGACCCGGGTGTTTACCTGGCCAGATTTCTGGACTTTGCCAACCAGAAAAAGCTGGCTATCATGCTACGTAATGCAGGATACGTATCGAATCGGTGAGGCGGCGGCGATGCTCGGCGTTCGCGTGGAGACCCTCCGCCGCTGGGAGCGGGAGGGCAAGGTGAAGACCCGCCGCACGCAGGGTGGGCAGCGCACGGTGGCTGCCGCCGAAGTGGCACGGCTCCTCGCCGAGCAGAGCGGCCACCAGCCCATCGCAAAGGCGAGCCAGCGCAACCGCTTCCCCGGGGTCATCACGGAGGTCAAGACCGACAAGCTCGCCGCCACCGTCGAGATCCAGGCGGGGCCCTTCCGGCTGCTGTCGTTCATCACGCGCGAGGCCGTCGACGAGATGCAGCTCAAGCCGGGCATGCACGCCGTTGCCGCCGTGAAGGCCACGAACGTCACGATCGAGCTCCCCGCCTAGCAAGGAGCGGAAGACTCCATGAGGAGATCGCTCAGCGCGGCCGTCCTCGCGTTCGTCGTGCTGTGCGCCTGTTCGTCGTCGTCCTCGACGCCCACGAGTGCCGATGCGACCTCGACGCGAGCCGAACTCACGGTGTTCGCGGCGTCCTCGCTCACGGCCGCGTTCACGCAGATCGGAACCGACTTCGAGGCCGCGAACCCGGGCACGATCGTGACGTTCAACTTCGGGCCGTCCGACGGGCTCGCGCGTCAGATCGAATCGGAGGGCGCCGCGGACGTCTTCGCGTCCGCGAGCGGCACGTGGATGGACGACGTGCAGGACAAGGTCGGCGTCAGCGGCCGCACGGACTTCGCGAAGAACCGCCTGATCGTCATCACCCCTTCGGACAATCCGGCGAACATCCAGTCGTTCGACGACCTCGCGACGCCGGGCGTGCAGGTCGTGCTCGCAGCCGAGGGCGTGCCGGTGGGCGACTACGCGCGGCAGGCACTGGACGGCGCGGGCATCGCGAAGGACGTGTTGAAGAACGTCGTGTCGAACGAGGCAGACGACGCCTCGGTCGTTGCGAAGATCATCGCGGGTGAGGCCGACGCGGCGATCGTGTACTCCTCGGACGTCACGGAGCAGGTCTCGCCCGACGTGCAGGCCGTCGAGATCCCCGACGACGTGAACGTGATCGCGACCTACCCGATCGCGGTGGTGACCGGCGCGCCGGAGCCGGACCTCGGAGGCTCGTTCGTCACGTTCGTCACGAGCACCGAGGGGCAAGCGACGCTCGCGACGTTCGGGTTCCTGCCGCCCGCGTAGACCATGGCCGCCTCCCCGCGCGACCGAACCACGCCGGTGGTCTTCGTGGTGCTGGGCATCCTGGGCGCGGCCTTCGTCGCGCTCCCGTTGGTCGGGCTGATCACGCGGGCTCCGTGGTCGCGGGCGGGCGAGATCCTCTCGGAGGACTCGTCGAGAGCGGCGCTGCGGCTCTCGATCGAGGTCTCGTTGCTCGCGGCCGGCATCGACCTGCTCCTGGGGATGCCGCTCGCGTGGCTCCTCGCGCGGAAGTCGTTCGCGGGCCGAACGTTGCTGCGCGGCCTCGTGGTCTTGCCGCTCGTGATGCCGCCGGTGGTGGCGGGAGTCGCGTTGCTCGCGGCGCTCGGCCGGCGCGGCCTGGTCGGCGGCTGGCTCGACCGGACGTTCGACCTGCAGATCACGTTCACGACGGGCGCGGCGGTGCTCGCGACCGCGTTCGTGTCGTTCCCGCTCGTGGTCCTCTCGGTCGAGGCCGGGCTCCGCGCGCTCGACCCGCGGCTGGAGGCGGCCGCCGCGACGATGGGCGCGTCGCGGGCCACGATCCTTCGCCGGGTGACGCTGCCGCTCCTCGCGCCCCAGATCGTGGCCGGCGTGGTGCTCGCGTGGGCGCGCGCGCTCGGGGAGTTCGGCGCGACGCTCATGTTCGCGGGCAACCTCGCGGGCCGAACGCAGACGCTGCCGCTCGCCGTCTTCCAGCTCTCGCAGACGGATCCGCAGGGCGCGACCGTGCTCGCGCTGTCGCTCGTGATCGTGTCGCTCGGCGTCATCGTGGCCCTTCGGCGAAGGTTCCTCTCCACATGACCCTGGACGTCGACGTCCTCGTCGAACGCGACGGCTTCACGCTCGAGGCCGCCTTCGCCGCCGAGAGCGGTCAGACCGTCGCGGTGCTCGGTCCCAACGGTTCGGGCAAGTCGACGCTCGTCGCGGCCCTCGCGGGTCTCGCGGAGATCCGACGAGGTCGGGTCACGCTCGGCGAACAGGTCCTGAACGACGGAGCGACGGCGCTCCCGCCGGAGCGGCGGCCGATCGGCGTGATGTTCCAAGACCTGTTGCTGTTCCCGCACCTCTCGGCGATCACGAACGTCGCCTTCCCGCTGCGCTCGCGCGGCGTCGCGAAGGCCGAGGCCCATCGCCGCGCCGGCGAGCTGCTCGACCGGTTCGAGCTCATGAGTCGGGCGCACGCGCGACCCGGCGCGCTGTCCGGTGGCGAGGCGCAACGCGTGGCGCTCGCGCGCGCGCTCGTGGCGGAACCCGAGCTGCTCCTGCTCGACGAGCCCACGTCGTCGCTCGACGTCGGCGCTCGCGCGAGGTTCCGATCGCTGCTCGCGGAGACGCTGCGTTCGTTCGGCGGCGTCCGGATCCTCGTCACGCACGATCCCGTGGAGGCGATGACGCTCGCCGACCGGCTCGTGCTGCTCGAGGGTGGCCGCGTGTCGCAGGTGGGATCACCGGAGGACTTCCGCCGCGCGCCGCGAACGCCGTACGCGGCCGACGTCGTCGGCGTGAACCTGTTCGACGGGCGGCTCGAGCCGATCGAGGCCGGCGCCGGACGGCTCGTCACGGGCGCGGGCGAGCTCACGGTTGCCTGGCCCACCGTTCGGGTCGGCGCGATCGATGACGTCCGCGCGATCCTCCGACCGGCCGACGTCTCGCTGCACGTCACGCGGCCGGAGGGTTCGGCGCGCAACGTGTTCCGCGGCCGCATCGCGGAGGTCGCCGTCGAGGGAGAGCGCGCGCGCGTCCGGCTCGCAACCCGCCCACCGGTGGTCGCGGAGATCACGCTCGGGTCCGTCCGACGCCTCGGTCTTCGCGAGGGCGAGGAAGTCTGGGCGAGCTTCAAGGCCGTCGAGGTCCGACTGCTCCTGCCGTCCGAGGATTCGACCGGTACCCTTGCGGGGTGAAGACCGCCGCCCGCGAAAGTCTCGAGGAACCCACCGGGAAACCCGAGGAGAAGCGCGGCCCACTGCAGTTCTTGAGGGAGCTGCCGGGGCTCGTCATCCTCGCGTTCGCGCTCGCGCTCATCATCAAGACCTTCCTGTTCCAGGCCTTCTTCATCCCGTCGGGCTCGATGGAGCCGACGTTGATGCCCGGCGACCGCGTGCTGGTGAACAAGATCCCCTACTACTTCCACGACCCGCGCCGCGGCGACATCATCGTGTTCGAGGACCCGCACCCGGGAGTGACCGAAGACCGCGGCGTGATCGGCGGGTTCGTCCACTGGCTCTTCCAGGGGATCGGCGTGCAACGTCCCGAGAACGAGGACTTCATCAAGCGCGTGATCGGGCTCCCCGGCGACACCGTGGAGGGCAAGAACGGCGGGGTGTTCGTCAACGGCGTGCGGATCGACGAGCCGTACCTGCCGGAAGGGGAGAGAACCGACGACTTCGATGCCCACAAGGTGCCTCCCGGCATGCTCTTCGTGCTCGGCGACAACCGCGGCAACTCGTCGGACTCGCGGTTCAGCCTGGGTGACATCCCGCTCGACAAGGTGATCGGGAAGGCCTTCGTCATCATGTGGCCGCCCTCGCGGGTCGGCCTGCTGCACTGACGCACGCTCAGCGCGAACGCGGACCGACCGGTCGATCCGCCGGCACGAACAGGCGCGCGAACGACCATACGATCGCGGCGATCCCGAACGCGGCGAGCCACACCACGTCGTCGGGGATCTGCAGCCCGAAGAACTCGCGCGAGGCCGGGATCAGGAGCGCGGCGAGGAACAGACCGGCCATCGACCACACGAGCAGCAGCCGAGACCGAGAGAGCGGCGCCGCGATGATCGAAAGGATGAGCAGCCCGATCCACGTGAGCACCATCGTGGCCGCGGTGCGCTGCTGCGCGAGCGTGATGTTCGGCTCGCCGGCCACGATGCGATAGGCGAGGAACGTGGCGACCGCCGCGAGCACCCCGGCGGGGATCGCGAAGCGTGCGACGCGCTCGAGGAAGCCCGGCCGCGCGCGCTCCTCGTTCGGCGCGAGCGCGAGGAAGAACGACGGGATCCCGATCGTCACCGCGCCGATCAGCGTGAGGTGCCGGGGCAGGAAGGGGAACGCCTGGCCCGCGACGCCGACCGCGAGCGACAGGAGCATCGCGTACACCGTCTTCGTGAGGTAGAGGCCGCTCGTGCGCTCGATGTTGCCGAGCACGCGGCGCCCTTCCGCGACGACCGGCGGCAGCGCGTCGAACGTGCTGTCGAGCAGCACGAGCTGCGCGACGGCGCGCGTGGCCGCCGCGCCCGATCCCATCGCGACGCCGATGTCGGCGTCCTTCAGCGCGAGCACGTCGTTCACGCCGTCGCCGGTCATCGCGACGACGTGGCCGCGCGACTGCAGGGCCCGCACCATCTCGCGCTTCTGCTGCGGCGTGACGCGGCCGAACACGCTCGATCGGTCGAGGACGTCGGCGAGCTCGCGCGCGTCGTCCGGCAGGAGCTTCGCGTCGACCGGGTCGTCCGAGCCCGGCGCGCCGAGGCGGCGGCCGATCGCTCCCACGGTGGCCGGGTGGTCGCCCGACAACACTTTCACCGCGACGCCCTGGCGCGCGAAGTACTCGAGCGTCCGGGCCGCGTCCTCGCGGGGCCGGTCGCCGAGCGAGACGAGGGCGGCGGGCTCGAGGTCCGGCGGTGGTCCGCCGCGCTCGGACGCCCCACCGGCTCGGGCCAACAACACCACGCGGCGTCCGAGCGCGGCGTGCTCGGCCGCGCGGCCCCGGAGGTCGTCGTCGGGCGCGAGCAGCACGTCGGGCGCGCCCAGCACCCACGTGCCATGCCCGCCGAACGAGGCCGAGCTCCATTTCCTCGCCGAGGAGAACGGGACGGTGTCGGTCGGCTCCCACCCGGCCTCGGGTCGGGGGAACCGCTCCCCGATGGCGCGCATCGTGGCGTTCGGGTTCGGGTCGGCAGCCGCGAGCCCGGCGAGGGCCGACTCGTACGGCGGCTCGTGGTCGCCGAGGACCTCGACCTCCTCGACGGCGAGGCGGCCCTCGGTGAGGGTGCCGGTCTTGTCGATGCACAGAACGTCCACGCGCGCGAGCCCTTCGACCGCCGGCAGCTCCTGGACCAGCACGCGATGCCGGGCGAGGCGAACCACGCCCACCGCGAAGGCGATGCTCGTGAGCAGGACGAGGCCCTCGGGGACCATCGCGACCGTGCCGGCCACGGCGCTCGAGAGCGCGGCGCGGAGGCTCTCGTGGGAACGGAGCTGGCTCCAGAACAGGAGGGCGGCCGTCGGGACGATCGCGATCGTCACGAACCAGAGGATGCGGTCGATCGCGGTGCGGAGCTCCGACTTCGCAAGCGTGAACTTGCGAGCCTCCTCGGCGAGGTGCGTCGCGTACGCGTCGCGGCCCACGCGCGTCGCCCGGAACCGCCCCGATCCCGCCGCGACGAACGAGCCGGAGAGCAGCTCGTCGCCAGCGCTCTTCACGGCGGGGTCCGATTCGCCCGTGACGAGCGATTCGTCGAGCTCGAGGCCCTCCGACACCAGGACCTCGCCGTCGACGACGACCTGATCGCCCGCCGCGAGCTCCACGACGTCGTCGAGCACCACCCCGCCGATCGGCACCTCGGCGACCTCGCCGTCCCGGAACACCCGGGCCTTCGGGGCCGTGAGCACGGTGAGGCGGTCGAGCGTCCGCTTCGCGCGCAGCTCCTGCACGATGCCGATGAGCGTGTTCCCGATCAGCACGCCGCCGAACAGGGCGTCCTGCGCCGGCCCGACGATCACGATGATCGCGAACATCGATCCGAGCAGGGCGTTGAAGCGCGTGAAGACGTTCGCGCGAACGATGTCGACGACCGAGCGGCTCGCGACCGCGGGCACGTCGTTCACGCGCCCGCTCGCCACGCGCTCCTCGACCTCGGCGCGCGTGAGGCCTCGCACGGTCTCGGTCGCCATCGGCCGATCCTACTCGCGGCCTTCGCGCCGATACGCTGACGCGATGCGGGCGCTCCTGGTGGGGCCCGGCGTCGGGATTGCCCTGTGGGCGGCGGTCGTCGTCGTTCTCGTGATCGCCGGCCGGCGGACCGGAACGCTCGAGCGGCTCCTACGGCGCTCGGGCCGAGGTCAGGAGGAGCCGACCCCTCTCTCCGTCGCCCACTCGTCGAGCAGGCGGAGCGCCTCCTCCTTGTCGAGCGGGCCACGATCGAGCCGGAGCTCCATGAGGAAGTTCCACGCCTCGCCGACGAGCGGTCCGGGCGGGATGCCGAGATGCTCCATGATCTCGTTGCCATCGAGGTCCGGCCGCAGCGCGCGCAGGTTCTCCTCCTCCGCGAGGCGCGCGATGCGCTCCTCGAGGTCGTCCTGCAGCGCCTGGAACCGCCTCGCGCGCTCGGGATTGCGCGTTGTGACGTCCGCGCGTGTGAGCTGGTTGAGCTTGTCCAGCAACGGCCCCGCGTCGCGCACGTACCGGCGCACGGCCGCGTCCGACCAGCCGTCGCCGTACCCGTGGAAGCGCAGGTGCAGCTCGATGAGCGTGCACACGTCGTCGACGACCTGACCGGGGTATCGGAGTGCGGTCAGACGCTCACGCGCCATCCTCGCGCCCACGACCTCGTGGTGGTGGAACTGCACGCCTTCGGGCGTGATCACGCGAGTCGCCGGCTTGCCCACATCGTGGAACAGCGCGGCGAGGCGCAGCTCACGGTCGGGCTCGCAGCGTTCGACCACCGCGTACGTGTGGCGCAGGACGTCCTTGTGCTTGTGCACGGGATCCTGCTCGAGCGCGAGCGCCGGAAGCTCCGGGGCGAACTCTTCGGCGAGGCCGGACGCGACCACGACCTCCAAACCCTTCCCCGGCATGGCGCCGAGCAGCAGCTTGTCGAGCTCCTCGGAAAGTCGCTCCGCCGACACGATCGAGAGGCGAGCGCGCATCCGGCCGATGGCCTCCAGCACGCGCGGCGCCGGCACGACGCCCAGCTGCGAGACGAACCGGGCGGCTCGGAGCATGCGAAGGGGGTCGTCGTCGAACGCGCGATCGGGCTCGAGCGGCGTGTCGAGCACCTTCGCGGCGAGGTGCTTCACCCCGCCGAACGGGTCGACGAAGGCTCCGTCCGGCACCGAGACCGCCATCGCGTTGATCGTGAAATCGCGCCGCGACAGGTCGGTCTCGATCTCCTTCGAGAACGTCACGACCGGCTTGCGGTCCTCCCGCCGGTACACCTCCTCGCGGAACGTCGTGATCTCGAGCCGCCGCCCGTCCTTCCGCGCGCCGACGGTGCCGAACTTCGCGCCCACCAGGTAGTGCCGGTCCGCCCAGCGGCGGAGCACCTGCACGGTCTCGGCGGGGGTTGCGTCGGTGGCGAAATCGATGTCGTCCTCGTCGGTGAACCGGCCGAGGATCAGGTCTCGGACGACGCCGCCCACGACGAACAGCGCGTGGCCGGCCCCGGCAAAGCGCTCGCCGAGCTCCCTTGCGACCTCGGGGACGTCGAGGGCGGTCATGACGGCCTCACGATAGCCGCGCCGGATCGGCGCTGTGAGCGAGAGCGGCGTTCGCTAGACCTGGTGCACGACGTCGCGCGAAACCTCGCCGCGCAGCGCGAGCGCGAAGTCGTGCGGCGAGGTCGAAGCCCGGCGCGCGTCCTCCTCGGCCACGAGCCCCTCACGCACGAGCTGCACGAGGCCCTGGTCGAAGGTCTGCATGCCGTAGTAGCCGCCCTCGGCGATCACGTCGGCGAGGGTATCGGTCTCGTCGGGGTCGATGATCCGCTCGAACACGCGCCCGTTGTTGATGAGGACCTCGCAGACCGGTACGCGGCCCTTGCCGTCGGCGCGCGGCACGAGCCGCTGCGAGACGATCGAGTTGAGTGCCGCAGCGAACGATGTCCGGACCTCTTTCGCCATGTTGCCCGGGAACAGGTCGAGCACGCGGTTGATGGTCTCGACCGCGTTCGGCGTGTGCAGGGTGGAGATGACGAGGTGGCCGGTCTCGGCCGCCTGGATGGCCGCGAGCGCCGAGTCCGGGTCGCGGATCTCGCCGAGGAAGATCACGTCGGGGTCCTGGCGGATCACGTGACGAAGAGCGGCGGCGTACGACGCGGTGTCGAGGCCGATCTCGCGCTGCTGGATGATCGACATCCTGTCGTCGTGCACGACCTCGATGGGGTCCTCGATCGTCACGACGTGCGCGCGCCGCGTCGAGTTGATGTGGCCGATCATCGCGGCGATCGTCGTGGTCTTCCCGGTCCCGGTTGGACCGGTGAGCAGGGCCAGGCCGCGTCGCGAATCCGAGATCTTCTTCAGCACCTGCGGCACGCGGAGCTCCTCGAACGTCGGGATCTCACTGCGCACCCGTCGAATCGCCAGCCCGACCAGTCCGCGCTGCCGGTACACGTTCACGCGGAACCGCCCGACGCCCGGGAGCGTGTAGCCGAGGTCGGCCTCGTTCGACTCCTCGAACTCGCGCCGCTTCTGCTCGGACATCAGCGCGCGGGCGAAGACCTCGGTGTCCGTGCCGGTGAGCGGGGGAAACTGCGTTGGCTGGAGCTCGCCGTCCACGCGCACGAATGGCACGGTACCGACCTTCAGGTGTAGGTCGCTCGCGCCGCGCTCGACCGAGAACCGAAGCAGCTCGACGACGTCCATCTCGACCAGGGGCCTTTCGCTCGACGTGGTGGTCTCTCCAGGTTCTTTCGGCCGGCGCCCCGGCCGACCTGAGCCCGGACTCGCCGGGCACCTGCGGGGCCGTCCGTGACAGACTTGGGCGGTCATGAGCCACCGCCACGACGTGTGGGGCGACGATCCCGAGGAGCGCGAGGCCGACGCCACGATCGCCGAGTTCGCGCACGACGAGGCCGTGCAGCGCCGGTGGCACGATCACCCGACCGTCGTGCCGTTCAAGGTCGTCGCGAGGTTCGTCGGGCGCAACGGCCGGCGGATCGGGATCACGATCGCCGGCTTCCTCGTGGTCCTCGTGGGCATCGTCCTGATCCCGCTCCCCGGTCCCGGGTGGCTGATCGTCTTCGCCGGCCTCGCGATCCTCGCGCGCGAATACGTCTGGGCGGAGCGCCTGCTCAACCATGCGAAGCGCCGTGTGGGTCAGGCGAAGGACGCGGTCCTCCGCAAGAAGCCCGAGGAAACCGGGCCATCCCAGCCGTGACCGAGCCGAAGGGCGCGGCGCGACGGCGCGCCCGGACGAGGTCGAAGACCCGCACGTCGGCACGAAAGGACCCTCCGGCGCGCGAGACGCGCACGGAAGTCTCCGCAGGCGGGGTCGTCTATCGACGCGAGGACGGCAAGGTGGGGATCCTGCTCGCGGCTCGCCGGACGCGTCGCGGCGACCTCGCGTGGGGCCTCGCGAAGGGCGGGATCGAGCCCGACGAGTCGTTCGAGGACGCGGCGGTCCGCGAGGTGCGCGAGGAGACCGGCATCGAGGCGGAGATCGAGGCCTCGCTCGGCGAGACCCGCTACTTCTACGTCTGGGAGGACGTCCGCGTCCGCAAGACCGTGCACTTCTTCCTCATGCGCGCGACCGGCGGCGACGTGGCCGAACGCGACGACGAGATGGAGGACGTGCGGTGGTTCGCACTCGCGCGCGCGCTCAAGCGAGCGTCCTACCGCGGCGAGCGTGACGTGCTGCAGCGCGCCGCGCGCATGCTCCGATGACGGCCGGCTCCGCCGTGCTCGGGGTGCTGATCGGTTTCGTCTCCGGCGTGCTGTCGGGCCTGTTCGGCGTGGGCGGCGGCATCGTGATGACCCCGGGGATCCAGGTGATCCTCGGCGCACCGCCCATCGTGGCGCTCGCGACGCCGCTTCCCGCGATCCTTCCCACGGCGGCGACCGGCGCCCTCACGTACGGCCGGTCCGGCGAGCTCGACGTGCGAGCCGCGCTGTGGATGGCGGTGCCCGGCGTGGCCGCGGCGGCCGCCGGCGCCGCGCTCACCGACGTCATCGACACGCACCTCCTGCTCGTTGCGACCGCGGTGCTCCTCGCCTACCAGTCCGTGGGCATCCTGCGGGGCCGCGACGCCCCCAGGCCGGCGACCGAGCGGATCATCCCCGCGGCCACCTATGCGGGCATCGGGATCCTCGCTGGCTTCGTGAGCGGCCTCCTGGGCATCGGTGGCGGCGCCGTGATCGTCCCGTTCCTCGCGGGGATCCTCGGGACCCCGCTCAAGCGGGCGCTCGGTACGTCGTTGCTCGCGATCGTCGTGCTCGTGGTTCCCGGAACGCTCGTGCACGCGGCGCTCGGCCATATCGACTGGGCGATCTTCGCCGCGGTCGTCGTGGGTGCCGTGCCGGGCGCCCGGATCGGGGCGAAGATCGCGCTCGGTGCGCGCGAGCGCACCCTGCGGATGCTCGTGGGGTCCTTCCTGTTGCTGGTATCGCTCGCGTACGGCATCGACGAGGTGGTCACCTTCGCGAACGGGTGACCGCTACGATGGCCGTTCGGCATGATCACGCGCGCGCTGCGGGCCTCGGCGGCCCACCTGGCATCGGCTGCGGTCCTGTTCGGGGCGCTCTGGGTCCCCTCGGGCCTGCCGCGCGCCGTCGCCCAGGAGCCTCTCGCCGCGCTCACGCTCGAACGGCAGACACCGTTCGTGATGGTGAACCTGGACCCGCATCTCGACGTGCGCGTGCGCGCCGTGAACCTGAGCGACGCGCCGCTCGAGAACCTCTCGCTCGGAGTGACGCTCGGGCTCGCCGTTCGCACGCGCGGGGCGTACGACGCGTCGCTCGTCGACGGGCCCGCCTTCTTCCTGAAGGGAGACACGCGCCCGCTTGATGGGTCGATCGCGCCGGGCGCCTCGAGGACGTTCGACGTGCAGCTCGACTTGATCGCGGCGAGGGTGAGCACCACCGAGTCGCTGATCTACCCGCTTCGCATCGACCTGCGCGCGGGTGAGCTCCTCACCGGCGCCGAGCTCAGAACGCCGGTGCTGGTGCTGGCGCGCGCCCCCGTCCAGCCGCTCGAGGTGACCTGGATCATGGAGCTCGACCCGCCTCCGGCGATCGGCGCCGACGGGCGGCTCGCCGACGACGCGTTCGCCCAGTCGATCGCGCAGGGCGGTGCCCTCCGGAGCCAGGTCGACGCGATCGGTGCGCTCGCCACGGGGCCGGATCCCGGCGCCGCGAACGTCGCGGTCTCGCCGCGTTTCCTCGAGGAGCTCGCCCAACTCTCGGACGGTTACACCGCGGCGGATGGGTCCGAGATCCCCCCGGGCGAGGGCACGGCGGCCGATGCGGCCTCCATGCTCGACACCCTCCGCTCGGCGGCAGGCTCGGGCCGCGTGGAGCTCTCGGCGCTCCCCTATTCCGCGCCGAACCTCCCCGCGCTCCTTCGCAGCAGCCTCGCTCGCGACTTCGCCACGCAGATCGATCTGGGTGCGAGCGTCTTCACTGATCTGCTCGGCGTGGCTCCGTCGGCCACCGTCGTGCGGGCCCCGGGTGGCTCCCTCGACCAGGCGGCCATCGAGCAGCTCTCGGTGCGGGGGGCGAACCTCGTGCTCGCCGACGCCGGCACGATCGAGCGCCCACCGAACCCTGAGGGGCTCTCGCTGCCGCCCACCGGGCTCATCGACGGCGGGTTCCGTGATCTGCCGGCCGTCCTGCCCGATCCCGGCATCGAGACGCTGCTCTCGGCGTCCAGGGCGGCGACCGATCCGACGCTCGCCGCGCAGTCCGTGCTCGGGGAGCTCGCCGCCGTGTGGCAGGAGGCGCCGTCGACCGGCTCGCCGCGCGGCGTCACGATCTCCACCGCGGGCCTCGATCTGCCGGCCGCGTTCTGGCAGACGTTCGTGCGGAGGATGGCCGAGGCGCCGTTCCTCCGTCCGGTCTCGGCCACGACGCTCGTCCAGGACGTCCCGCCCACCGACGTCGCGAGGCCCTTGCAGGCGCCGAGCGCCGCCGCCTTCCCGTCCGGCTTCACCGAGCGGATCAAGCAGGAGCGCCGGCGGGTGGAGGCGCTGCAGTCGATGCTGGAAGATCCCGGCGGACTGCCCGACCGGCTCCACGAGTCCCTGCTCGTGGCCGAGTCCGGGGCGTTCCTCGCCGACGGCCGCGGCGGGCGGTGGATCGACGGCGTCGCGGCCGTGACGCAATCGGTGTTCTCCGCGGCGACCCCGAGGACGTCGCAGCAGTTCACGCTCGACTCCTCGAGCGGCACGATCCCGATCCGCCTCGGTGATCCCGGCGGCCGCATCTTGAACGTCACGGTCGAGCTCAGCTCGTCGTACCTCCGCTTCCCCCAGGGAAGCGCGCGATCGGTTCGGATCACGGAGCCGGATCAGATCGTCTTCTTCCCCGTGGAGACGGCGAGCGCCGGGCGCATCACGGTCCTCGCGGTGGTGAAGGCCCCGCCCCCCTCAGGCCGCAAGGTGGCCGAGACCACGCTGTTCGTGCGATCGACGGCCTACAGCCGCATCGCGCTGATCGTCACCGGCGGCGCGGCCCTCGTGCTGGTGCTCCTATGGGCGAGGAGGTTCGTCCGACGAGCGACCTCCTGACGCCGGACGCCGCGGGGCTCCCAGAGGACGCGAGCGAGGACGCCGCCGAGCAGCTCGTCCGACACACCGCCGTGATGTCGGTGGGGACCGCGCTCTCCCGTCTCACGGGGTTCCTGCGACTGTCGGCGGCGAGCGCCGCGCTCGGCGCGAACCTCTTCTCGGACGCCTACAACACCGCGAACATCACGCCGAACATCATCTACGAGCTGGTGCTCGGAGGGATCCTCACCTCCGTCTTCGTGCCGGTGTTCGTGGAATGGCTCCACAAGCACGGTCGGGACGAGGCCTGGGCGGTCGCCGACCGGGTCCTCACGCTCGCGCTCGTGTCGCTCGCCGCGATTGCGGCGCTCGGCGCGCTGCTCGCGCCGGCGATCATGCGCCTGTACTACGCGGGCGCCCCGGCGGCCACCCGCGAAGCCTCGATCGAGACCGGGGCCTTCTTCCTGCGCTGGTTCATGCCGCAGATCGTGTTCTACGGAGTGGGTGCCGTCGCCGGAGGGCTCCTCACGGCGCACCGACGATTCGCTCCGGTGATGTTCACGCCGATCCTCAACAACCTCGCCGTCGTGTGCACGTTCGTCGCGTTCGCGATCGTGCACCAGGGCGACGTCGCCCTTGGCCGAGTCGCGCTGGGCGAGCGCATCCTCCTCGCGGTCGGCACGACGCTCGGCGTGCTCGCGATGAGCGCCGCCCTCTGGCCTTCGTTGCGCCGCATGGGATACCGGTGGCACCTGCGGTTCGACTGGAAGCATCCCGCCGTTCGGCGGCTCGCGCGGCTCGCGGCATGGGTGGTCGTCTACGTCGCGGCGAATCAGGTCGCATACCTCGTCGTGCTGGTGCTCTCGAACCAACGCGAGGGATGGATCACCACCTACCAGTACGCCTTCATCCTGTTTCAGCTCCCGCACGCGATCTTCGCGGTGTCGATCTTCACGGCGCTGCTGCCGGGGATGAGCGGCAGGTGGGCCGCGGAGGATGTCGACGGCGTCCGTCGGCTCCTCTCGCAGGGGTTGCGTTCGACGGCGTTCATCGTGTTGCCCGCGGCGGCGGGGTACGTCGCGCTCGCGTCGCCGATCGTCAGGCTGCTGCTGCAGCGAGGGCAGACGACGAACGCGGACGCGACGCTGATCGCCGAGACCCTGCAGGCGTTCGCGCTCGGTCTCGCGTTCTTCTCGACCTTCCAGCTGCTGTCGAGGGCCTTCTACTCCATGCAGGACACGCGCACGCCGGCGCTCGTGAACGTGGGAGCCGCTGCCTTGAACATCGGCGTGAACGTCGCGCTCGTGCACGGCCTCGACCTCGGGGTGCAGGGGCTTGCCCTCGGGCACGCGATCTCGTACGTGTTCTCGACGTCGGTGTGCCTCCTCATCCTTCGGGCGCGGCTCGGCGGCATCGACGGCCGTCGGGTGCTGCGAACGCTCGCGATCGTGACGCCGGCCGCGATCGCGACCGGCATCGCCGCGTGGGGCGCAGCGCACGCGGTCGGCGCGGCGCTCGCAGAGGGGACCACGGAGCGCGTTCTTCAGGTCACGGCGGGCGTCGGCGCGGGCCTACTTGTATACGGGTCGCTGACCCTTATCTTGCGAATGGAAGAGGCCGATTACTTGAAGATGGCACTGGTGAGGAGGTTCCGCCGGTGAACGCGGAGGCTCGGCTTCGGCGCGACGAATCCGGTCTGATCGGGAAGATGGTCTTGATCTGGCTCGTCCTCGTCGCGGTCATCGGCGTCGCATCGATCGACACCGTCTCGATCGCGTTCACGAAGTTCCGCACGACGGACATCGCCACCGACGCCGCGGCGACCGCCGCCAACACATGGCGCGACAGCCACAGCGAGCAGGAGGCCTGCGACGCGGCGCGCACGCGCGTGAGCCAGGAGGATTCCGGGGCGGCCGTGACGAAGAACGGCTGCGTCGTGAACCAGGCCACGGGAGAGGTGACGATCACCGTGCGGAAGCAGGCGGCCACGCTCCTCGCGAGCCGGCTCCCGTGGACGAAGAAGCTGTCCAAACCTCAGGCCGTCGAAACCTCCGGACCGACCGTCCTGTAGCGTCGGTCCCGTGACGGAGCCCGACGAGGTCCTCGTCCGCCGGTTCAACGAAGGTGACCGCGAGGCCTTCGGACTCCTCGTCGAACGACACGAGCGGCGCGTCTACAACCTCGCGTTCCGGATGCTCGGGAAGGAGGAGGACGCGCGCGACGCGACGCAGGATGCCTTCGTCGCGGCGCTCCGCAAGCTCGGCGGGTTCCGCGGCGAGGCGCGGTTCACGACGTGGATGCACCGCGTCACCGTGAACGCCTGCTACGACCTGCTGCGCAAGCAGGCCCGCCAGCCGATGCTGCGTCTCGTCGGCGAGGAGGACGAGCACGCGCCCGAGCCGGGTCTGCCGGTCGAGGACCACGGGGACGAGGTCGCCGGCACGACCGACGTCGAACGTGCCCTCGCGGAGGTTCCCATCGAGTTCCGAGCGGTGCTCGTGCTACACGACCTCCAGGACGTCGCGTACGACGAGATCGCGCGAATCCTCGACGTGCCCGTCGGAACCGTGAAATCTCGGCTCCACCGTGGCCGGATCGCGCTCGCGAAGGCCATGGGGCTCTCGCCGGCCGGGGAACACGGCGATCCCGCGCGAGCGTCGGAGAGGAAGTCATGACGCATCCGGAAGACCTCCTCGCCGAGTACGTCGATGGCTCGCTCGGGACGACCGATCGGGCCGGTGTCGACGCGCATCTCGCCCAGTGCGCTCGTTGCCGGGGCGAGGTCCAGCTCGCGACCGCCGCCCGCGGCGCGCTTCGCGCGGTTCCGGAGGTTGCCGCGCCGCCCGACGTCGCTTCGCGCGCTTTACGGGAGGCCGCCGCGGCTCAAGCGGAGCCCGAGGGACCGCCTCGCTACGCACGGCTCCTGCCGATCGCCGCGGCCGCCGTCCTGGTCGGTCTGCTCGCGATCACGATCCCGCGGCTCGGCGACCACGACCGGGCCGCCCCCGCCGCGCAAGCCGGCGGCGTCACCGGAGCGGCCGAGGCTACCGACGGCGCTCTGACGCCTCGCGCCGCGGACGTCGGGACCACTCGCGATCTCGCGAGGCTCGCGAAGACAGGTGTACCGGTCGAGCAGCAGGAGCTCGACTACGACGATGCGGCCCTGCGCTCGCTCGTGGACGGCGCGGCCGCGCAGTGGGCCGGCGCGGCGCTCCCCGGCGCCACGCGGCCCGCCGCCCTCGGCTACGCGGGGGAGACCACCTCGGCCGACTCGGCCAAGGCGACCGACTGCGTCGCCGCCGACGTCCCCAAGCCGCCCGGCGCGGTTCTCGTTCAGCTGATCGAGGCCTCCTATCAGGGCGAACCGGCGTACCTCGCGGTGGTCATCGAGGGAGCGAAGGCCGGACAGCCCGCTCAGAACGCGGTGGTGTACATCGTGCGCAAGGACGACTGCTCGCTCGTCCGGGTCGCCGCCAGCAAGATCTGAAACTGCTCGGCAACCGGGTCACTACGATGCGGGTGTGAGGACCCAATCCGATCCGGACTCATCACCCGGACCAACCGTTCGCTCGTCCCTCCGGCCGGTGGTAAGCGTCGTGCTTGCTGCCCTTGCTCTGTGGATCTTCGGCGGCGCTATCAACGAGCGAGGGCTCTCGCCAGGTCCCGGCGAGATCGTCCGTTATCGGCTTGACGGACCCCCGCAGCCGATCGCCGTCGGCGAGGGTGCCGCCTGGGTCAATGTCGGAGCTGGGGATGGGACCGTGCACGGCCTCGTGCGCATCGACGCGAAGACTGGTGGGGACCAACCGATCGACACCCCAGGGGGAGATTGGCCGGCGGTCGGCGGCGGGAGTGCGTGGCTGCTCTGTAACGCTCCCGCCTGCCACGGCGGCTCAGTTCTGCAAATCGACCCCGTGACCGGGCACCTCAATCGGATGGTGGCGGTCGGTGGACGTGCCTCGCAGATTGTCGGCACATCTGCGGGGGTGTGGATTACGACCGAGTCCGGCGTGACGTTCGTCGACGCAAACGGAATGGCCGTTCGGACATTCCTCGGTCAGTTCAATCTCGTGGGGACCGACGGCGAAACGGTGTGGGTCTCCACGGGAAACGCAGCCGTTGCGTTGGACCACCTCGACGGCCATGAAATCGCACGAGTCCCGTTCGCCGACGTCTGCACGATGGAAGTGGCGGGCGGCATGGTGTGGATAGCCAGTTGTGACGGTGGAATGCACGAAGGGAACGACGGCGACGAGCTACTGGGCATCGATGCGGCGACCGGCGAGGTGCTCTTCCGCGAGACCATCGAGGGCTATGGCCAGATGCGCTATGCGGAGGGTGTTCTCTGGCTTGCTCAGAACGATCCGAACGACGGACGGTGGATCCGACTTGTTCGGTTTGATGCACGGACCGGGGCGCAGCTCGGGGATCCGCTCGAAATCGAACGGGACTCGTCGGGCGGTGCGGCTCATATCGGATATGTGGGGCCGCATGTCTTCTTCGCCGTCGGAGAGCAGAGTCTTTGGCTCACGGACCGCTCCGCGTCCGAGGTGATCCGTATCGGCTTGCCGTTGTCGATGAGGGCCTCGATCTAGGGAGAGCCCCAGAGCGCCTCTCCAGGTCGAGAGCTCCCTTCACAGGCGCGGAATAGGCGGGCGTTCATGCCTATGGGAGGATGGATCGAACGATGACCGACCCGCGCAACGTGATCGTGATCGGCTCCGGGCCGGCCGGTTTCACGGCCGCTCTGTACGCCGCCCGCGCGAACCTCGAGCCCCTCGTGTTGAAGGGACTCGACGCCGGCGGCCAGCTGATGCTGACGACCGAGGTCGAGAACTACCCGGGCTTCGCCGACGCCGTGATGGGCCCCGAGCTGATGGAGCAGATGGAGAAGCAGGCCGCCCGGTTCGGCGCCGAGATGCTGGCCGTCCACGTCACCCGCGTCGACCTGTCCGAGCGCCCGTTCGGCGTATGGGCCGGCGACCAGGAGTTCCGCGGAAAGACCGTGATCGTGAGCACGGGCGCGACCGCGAAGTGGCTCGGCGTCCCCGGCGAGGACCAGCTTCGGGGGCGCGGCGTGAGCGCGTGCGCGACCTGCGACGGTTTCTTCTTTCGCGATCGCGAGCTCGTGGTGGTGGGCGGCGGCGACACCGCCATGGAGGAGGCGACCTTCCTCACGAAGTTCGCCTCGAAGGTCACGATCGTGCACCGGCGGGACGAGTTCCGCGCCTCGAAGGTCATGGCCGAACGCGCGCTCGGGAACCCAAAGGTCGACGTCATCTGGAACGCGACCGTCGAGGAGATCCTCGGCGAGGGCGCCGTCACGGGCGTCCGCTTGCGAGACGTCGTGAGCGGCGAAGAACGGACGTTCGCGGCGGACGGCGTGTTCATGGCGATCGGCCACACGCCCAACACGTTGCTGTTCGAAGGGCAGCTCGAGCTGGACAACGGCTATATCCAGGTTCAAGAGCCCAGGACGGCCACGAACGTGCCCGGCGTCTTCGCCGCCGGCGATGTCACCGACACGATCTACCGTCAGGCGGTCACGGCGGCGGGGCAGGGGTGCAAGGCGGCCATCGACGCGGAGCGCCTCCTCGAGGCCGAGGCGCACGCGGGGTAGGGAATCACCGAGGTCTGGCCGGCGTTGCAACAACGGGCGCAGAACGCGCCCCATCATCGGAGGAACGAGGCAACATGGCGAACATCGGAACCGTGAACGACCAGGAGTTCCAGGAGACCGTTCTGGACTCCGACACCCCCGTGCTCGTCGACTTCTGGGCCGAGTGGTGCGTGCCGTGCCACATGGTGTCGCCCGTGGTCGAGCAAATCGGGCAGGAGAAGGGTGAGGGACTCAAGGTCGCGAAGCTGAACATCGATGACAACCCTCAGGCCACACGCCAGTACGGCGTGATGAGCATCCCGTCGCTGATCCTGTTCAAGGGCGGCCGCGAGGTCGCGCGCGTCGTGGGGGCGAAACCCAAGGAAGCGATCCTGCGGGACCTGGAGCCCCACCTCTCGTAACCCCTCCCGGGTCCGGTTGCCGGAGCCGCGGGCGCCGTTCACACTCGACGGGGTGAGGATCTACCACCTCGGCGACCGAGGGGCCGACGTGGCCGACGTCCAGAAGCGGCTGCTGGCGGCGGGCGCCCGCATCGACTCCCACGAGCTCGACGGGCGTTTCGGGCCGTCCACCGACGCCGCCGTACGCGACTTCCAGGCGCGCCGGAACCTCCGCGTGGACGGGCTCGTCGGCCCCGACACCTGGGGGCAGCTCGTCGAAGCCGGCTGGGAGCTCGGCGATCGGTCGATCTACCTGCGTTCGCCGATGCAGCGCGGCGACGACGTTCGAGCGCTCCAGGTGAAGCTCAACGCGCTCGGCTTCGACGCAGGGCGCGAGGACGGGCTCTTCGGCCCGCGCACCGACGGCGCCGTGCGCGACTTCCAACGCAACGTCGGAGAGGAACCGGACGGCATCGTCGGTCCCGAGACCCTCGTCGCCCTCGAACGGCTTCGCCCGCCGACGGGCGCCCCCAGCCGCGCCGTGGTCCGGGAGCAGGAGCACCTCCGCACGATGCAGACGGAACTCGCCGGCGCCGTGATCGCGATCGACCCGGGTCACGGCCCCGCCGACCCGGGTGATCGCGGGCCCTCCGGCTCGGCGGAGGCCCAGGTGACGTTCGCGATGGCGTCGGCGCTCGCCGACGAGCTGCTCGCGCTGGGGGCGAAGCCCGCGTTGCTTCGCGAGGAGGACGAGAACCCGACCGTGTCGGAGCGCGCGCGCCGCGCGAACGAGCTCGGGGCGTTCGCGTGCATCTCCTTGCATCTCAACGCGGGAACGGCCGACGAGGCCGGGCCCACGGTGTACTCCTTCGGGAGCGACACCACGCACTCCCCGATGGGGACCCGTCTGGCCGAGCTGATCCTCGAGGAGCTCACGGCGGAGTTCGGCGTGCCCGGGCGCAGCGAGTGGCGCACGGCCACGCTCCTTCGCGAGACCCGCATGCCGGCCGTGCACGTCGAGCCCATCTACATCACGAACCCGAACGAGGAGCGGCACCTCGAGGATCCCGCGTTCCCGGCACGCGTGGGTCGCGCGGTGGCATCGGGCCTCGCGCGGTTCTTCGAACGGCTCGAGTAGCTTCAGCTCCGGCGGCGGGCGAGCAGCGCGAGCACCAAACCCAGCAGGAGGCCGAGACCGACGGCTTTCGCGACGCGTTCGGACTCGGTGGGCATCTCGACCTTCATCCGACCTATGCTACGCGCCGTGCGGTGCTGCCTGATGATCGAAGGCCAACAGGGCGTCGCGTGGGAGCGGTGGCTCGACCTCGCGGACGCATGCGAGCGTCTCGGCTTCGAGGGACTCTTTCGCTCGGACCACTACTTCAGCTCCCGCGGTGCTGCCGGCCAGGGCTCGACCGACGCGTGGACGTTGCTCGCCGGGCTCGCGGCTCGCACCGATCGGATCCGGCTCGGCACGCTCGTCTCCCCCGTCACGTTCCGCGAACCGGCATTGCTCGCGAAGTCCGTCGCGACCGTCGACGAGATCAGCGGCGGGCGCGTCGAGATCGGCATGGGCGCCGGGTGGTGGACCGAGGAGCACACGCAGCACGGCTTTGCGTTCCCGTCGACGAAGGAGCGCTTCGAGCGGCTGGAGGAGCAGCTCGCGGTCGTGCACGGGCTCCTCACGGAAGATCGATTCACCTTCCAGGGTAAGCACTATCGACTGGAGGACGCCGAGTTCCTCCCGAAGACGCCCCAAAAGCCTCGACCGCCGATCATCCTCGGCGGCAGGAAAGTTGGCGCGTGGATGCAGCGACTCATCGGCTCGTACGCCGACGAGTTCAACACCGTGGGCGGCACGCCGGAGGAGGTGAGCGACCGCTTCGCGCGCGCGCGCGCCGGCGTCGAGGCCGCGGGCAGGGACGCCGACTCGCTCACGACCTCGCTCATGACGTGGACGTTCCTCGGCACCACACAGGACGAGTACCTCGCACGCGTCGAGCGCGCGCGATCGCTGGACGCGACGGCGGGCGCGTTCGACGCCTATCTCGCCGACGTCGAGAGGGACTGCATCGTCGGCACGCCCGACCGAGCCGCCGCGCGTCTTCGCGAGTATGCGGATGCGGGCGTGCAGCGGATCTTCCTCAATCACGAGCTCTACGACGACCTCGAGATGCTCGAGCTCCTCGCGAAGGACGTGTTGCCGAGGGCCTCGGGCTGATGCTGGCGTCACCGGGGCGGCCCACGCCGCCCCCGAACGACGCGGACGAGCGCGTGATGCTCGTGGCGTTCCTGGACTACCAGCGAGCCGTGTTCGTTCGCAAGATCGGCGGCCTCGACGAGGACGGGCTGCGGCGCGTGATGACCGCGAGCGGGCTCACGCTGCTCGGGATGCTCAAGCATCTCGGCTACGTGGAGCGGCTGTGGTTCCGAGTGACGTTCGCGGGCGAGGACGTTCCACTCGCTTGGTCGGAAGAGGACCGCGACGCCGACTGGCACCCGCAGCCGGACGAGCGACCGGCGGACCTGCTGGCGTTCTACGAGGGCGAGGTGGCTGCCTCTCGGCGCATCGTGGACGCGGCGTCGCTCGACGACGTCGCGGTCGGCCCGGGCGCGGACGGCGCGACGCTGCGGTGGATCCTGTTTCACATGCTCGAGGAGTACGCGCGGCACCTTGGCCACGCAGACCTGATGCGCGAGGGGATCGACGGCAAGGCCGGCTTCGAGGGCTGAGCGCTTCGGAAAATCCGGCCACTGACCTGCGGCGATGTTACCCTCGCCTTCCATGGCCGAGTTCTCCATCGATCGTTTCGTCGACCTCTACGCGCACCGAGCGAGTGGGATGTCGGCCTCGGAGGTGCGCGCGTTGTTCGCCGTCGCCTCGAGGCCGGAGGTCGTCTCGCTCGCGGGCGGGATGCCGTACGTGGAGGCGATTCCCGCGGGTCACGTGGACGAGGTGGTTCGCGACACGCTCCGCGAAAACGCCGCGAGCGCCTTCCAGTACGCGGCCGGGCAGGGCTCCCTCGCGCTGCGCGATCGTCTGGTGTCGTTGATGGCCGAGGAGGACGTCGACGCCGATCCCGAGGACGTCGTCGTGACGACCGGTGCGCAGCAAGCGCTCGACCTCATCGGCAAGATCTTCATCGACCCCAACGACGAGATCGCGGTCGAGGCGCCGGCGTACGTCGGCGCGCTCAGCGCGTTCGGCGTCTACGAGCCTCGCTACCTCACGATCGAGCTCGACGACGAGGGCATGGTGGTCGACAAGCTGCACGAGGCGCTCGTGCGCGGCGCGCGACCGACGTTCGTGTACACGGTGCCGAACTTCGCGAACCCCGCCGGGGTCACGATGTCGCTCGAACGGCGGCGACAGCTCGTCGCGCTCTGTCGCGAGGCCTCGATCCCGATCGTCGAGGACAACCCGTACGGATTGCTCCGGTTCGACGGAGAACCGCTCCCGTGCCTCTGGTCGCTCGATCCCGAGAACGTGATCTACGTGGGGACGGTCTCGAAGGTCTTCTCCCCCGGTGTGAGGGTCGGCTGGGCGCTCGCCCCGCCGAGCGTCGTGCAGCGGCTCGTCCTCGCGAAGGAAGCTGCGGATCTCTGTGGCTCGTCGTTCACGATGCTCGTGACGGAGCGCTACTTCGCGGACGATCGCTGGCGCGAGAACCTGCGCGCGCTCGTCGACGTCTATCGTGGCCGGCGCGACGTGATGCTCGAGTCGCTCGAGGAGCACTTTCCGGGAGACGCGGTCTGGACGCGTCCGGCGGGAGGCTTCTATGTGTGGGCGACGCTGCCCGAATACGTTGACTCGCAAGCGATGTTGGCGGCCGCCGTCGAGCGGCGCGTGGCGTACGTCCCCGGGACCGCGTTCTATCCCGACGGCAGAGGGAAGGATCGGATGCGGCTCGCGTTCTGCTATCCCACGGAGGAACGCATCCGCGAAGGCATCGCGAGGCTGGGCGCGCTGCTCGAGGACGAGGAAGAGCTCTACCGATCGCTGGGCGGCCGATGAGGATCGCGGTGCTCGCGGGCGGCCGCACACCCGAGCGCGACGTGTCGCTGCGGTCGGGCCACCGCGTCCTCGGCGCCCTGCATGAGCTCGGCCACGACGCCTGGCTCGTCGATCCCGCCGAGGCGCCGCTCGTGGAATCGCTCGCCGAACACGCCCCCGACCTGTGCTACCTCACGTTGCACGGCAAGGAGGGCGAGGACGGCACGGTGCAGCGACTGCTCGATGTCCTGGGTGTTCCCTACACGGGAACGGCCCCGTTCGACTGCGAGCTCGCGTTCGACAAGCTGCTGGCGAAGGACGCGCTCGCTCGGGCCGGCGTCCCCACGCCGGTGTGGGCGGCCGTCGAGGGATGGGCGCTGCGCGACCTCGGCGCGGGATCGGCGCTCGGCAAGACGATCGAGCGCGTGGGCTTGCCCTGCGTCGTCAAGCCGGCTCGTTCGGGGTCGGCGCTCGGCGTCGGATTCGTCGAGCGCGAGGTGGATCTGTCCCCTGCGGTGATGGCGGCACTCTCGTTCTCGGGCGCGGCGCTCATCGAGGCCCGCGTCGAGGGTTCGGAGGTCGCGGTCGGATTCGTGGGAGCGCCTCTCGAGGCGCTGCCGATCGTCGAGATCGTCCCGAAGGAGGGCGCGTACGACTACCGGGCAAGGTACACAGCGGGAGTCACCGAGTACTTCGCCCCCGCTCGCGTATCGCCGGAAGTCGCCGACCGATGCACCGCCGAGGCGAAGCGCGCCACCGAAGCGCTCGGTCTTCGCGACGTCACACGTGTCGATGTCATGGTCGACCGCTCAGGATCACCCTGGGTGCTCGAGGTGAATGTCGCGCCGGGGATGACCGACACGAGCCTGCTGCCGATGGCCGCACATGCGGCGGGCCTGTCGCTGGCCGATCTCTGCGATCGCGTACTAAACGCTGCACTGCAACGGATTTCGGCTCCCTAGTCGCCGCCTTCCGTCTTCGCGTCGACGAAGTCGTTGAGCTCCTGCAGGTGCGCGAACGCGTGACCGAACGGTCGCCGGTCCATACCGAGGACGACGCCGAGCAATCCGCCGAGCGTCGGCGGTTCGCCGGACCACCCCTTCACCGGCGCGTCCCACTCGTCGGTCAACGCCTCGAGGGCGGAGACCACTGCCGCGTACGACTCGTCGTAGGCCGCGCGCGCGCGGTCGAGCGACCATCCCGCGCGAGCGGCCAGCTCTTCGTCGTTCGGTCCAGGGCCCGGTCCGGCGAACACGCGGACGATCCAAGGTTCTTCGTCGTCGCGGGCCTCGTCGATCGTGCGAAGGGCGATCTCGTGCCAGAGCGCGAGGTGACCGAGGAGATCCTTGGGCGACCATTCGCCGCCTCCGATGCCCGTGGTGCTCATGTACTCGGACGGCAACCGGGCAAGGGCGCTCATCGTCTCGCCGTGCCCTCGGGCGAGCGTCGCAAGCGCTTCGACGACGACCCCGGATGCACGTCGTTTCCCCGACGCGTCATTCCTCTGCGTATGCTGGGGTCATACAAACGCTCTAGTCGGGCGCGAGACCAGGGCCCGAGCCGATGATCTCGGAAACGATCCGCTCCAGGTCGTCGGCGGAACCGAATTCGATGACGACCTGACCTTTGCCCTGACCCATCTTGATCGTGACCCTAGTGGCGAGCTGCTCGGACAGGATCTCCTCGACCTCGCCGAGCGACGAATCGGCCGGGGGCGGCTGCGCCGGGGCGGGACGCGCCGCCTTGTCCCGGGGTCCTTCGACGAAGCGGCGCACGGCGTCCTCCGTCTCGCGGACGGAAAGGTCCTGCGCTGCCACACGGAGCGCGAGGGAGCCCTGGGCCTCCGCGTCGGCCATGCCCAGCAGGGCCCGGGCGTGGCCGGCCTGGATCCGTCCGTCGGTGAGGAGCTGCTGCACGTCGAGCGGGAGCTGCAACAGGCGAATGGTGTTCGCGACGTGGGAGCGGGAGACCCCGATGCGCTCGGCGAGCTCCTCCTGCTTCAACCCGAGCTCCTCGAGGAGCTGGCGAAACGCCTCGGCGAGCTCGATGGGCCCGAGGTCCTCCCGGTGGATGTTCTCGATGAGCGCCTCTCGGAGGGTGTCGGCGTCGTCGGTGTCGCGCACGACCACGGGAACGGTCGCAAGACCGGCCCGGCGCGCGGCGCGCAAACGCCGCTCCCCCGCGATGAGCTCGTAGCCCGAGAGCGCCTTGCGTACCACGATCGGCTGCAGGATCCCCACCTCGCGGATCGAGGTCGCGAGCGAGTCGATGGCCTCGTCGTCGAAGCGCGTCCTGGGCTGCTTCGGGTTCGGGGAGATCGCGTTGACCGGTACCTCGAGGAGTCCGGCGCCCTCGCCGACCTCGGCCCCCGGGATCAGCGCGGACAGTCCTCTGCCGAGCCCACCTCGCTTCGACATCACTCCCCTCCCTTTCGGAACAGCCGCCATCGGCGTGGGCGCTTGCCCTCCTCCTCCAGCGTGGCGCCGATCCCCGAGCCGGGCTTCCCGGCGTGCTCGGGAATCCGCCCTCGGTCGGCATCCTCGTCGATCACCACGACGCGAGGGGTGGTGCCGGCCGGAGCTTCGCTCGGAGGGGCGGTTCGCTTCTGCCGATCCTGGTCGAAGAGGTCTTCATCGAGCTCGGCGACGTCGGGTTCCGGGTGGGGTCGCGCGGGCGCCTTGGTCGGAACCGGCTTCGGGGAGCTCCTCGCGGCGGCGCTCGGGAGCTTCCCGGCGGCGCTGGGCGAGGAGGCCGAAGCGGCCGGCCGTGCGGCGGCGGGTTTGCGTGGTGCCGCCTGCTTCGGCGGTTCCGTTCGCGGCGGAGGCGGAACGGCCTCAGCCTTCGCCGTTGCAGGCTCGGGCGGCGGAGCCGCATCAACCTCCGAGGTCGGCGGCCCGACCGTCTCGGGTTCCGGTTCGGGGTCCGGTTCGGGGTCCGAAGGCGCTTCGACGACCGGCGGCAGGATCACCGACGGAAGGTCGTTGAAGCTGGGCATCGGGCCCCCGGGCACCGCCCGGGATGCGACCTCGTCCGCGAGGCGCCGGTAGCTCTGGGCGCCCTTTGACTTCGGGTCGTACACGGTGATCGGCTGGCCGTACCCCGGAGCCTCCGAGAGCCGCACGGTGCGGGGGATGATGACGTCGTACACGAGATCGCCGAAGTACTTCTGGACCTCCTCCACCACCTGCTCCGAGAGCTTCGTCCTGGGGTCGAACATCGTCATGACGATCCCGGACAGCCGAAGCTGTGGGTTGATGTTCTGCTGCACCAGCCCGACGTTCCGCAGCAGCTGCCCGAGACCCTCGAGCGCGTAGTACTCGCATTGGATCGGGACGATGAGCTCCTCGGCCGCGGTGAGCGCGTTCACGGTGAGCAGCCCGAGCGAGGGGGGACAGTCGAGGATGATGAACTCGTACGCCTGCGACTGGCGGAGCGGCTCGATCGCCTTCTTCAGCTTCGCCTCTCGCGAGAACTGGCTGACGAGCTCGATCTCGGCGCCGGCGAGGTCGATCGTGCTGGGAACCGCGGAGAGACCGTCCACCGCCGTGGGGATGACCGAGTCCTCGAGAGGAGCGTCCGATGCGAGAACGTCATACACGGTGATGGCACGCGCCTCGTGCCGGATCCCCATGCCGGTTGAGGCGTTGCCCTGAGGATCGAGGTCGATCACGAGCGTGGGGTGCCCGTTCTCGGCGAGGGCGGCGCCGAGCGAGACCGCGGTGGTGCTCTTCCCGACCCCACCCTTCTGGTTGGCGATCGCGATGACGCGGGTGCCGCGGGCCTTCGGGCGCTTCGTCGCGGCTTTCGTCTCGGTCGCGGTGGAAGAAAGCGGGGACGCCGAGGAGGCGGCTGGTTCGCTCACTGACGGCTCATGATAGCGAGCGGCCCTCTGCTTGCAACCGGAGGTGCGGTGAGAATGCGCACGTCGACGCCCGCAGGCACGTCTGCTGCCCGAAAGCTCGTGCCTGCGAAGTACACCAGGCGCCCGGCCGCCCCCAAGAGCGGCGCGGCCGCCCTCCAGCTCCCCTCAGGTCCCGCGAAGGCGCGCGCGAACGCGAGATCGAACGGCCCTCGGACGTCCTCGACGCGCGAGCGCCTCACGTCCGCGTTCGCGAGCCAGAGACGCTCGGTCGCGAGCTCCAGGAACGCGGCCCGCCGCGCGCGGGACTCCACCAGCACGACGGACAGGGCCGGCCGAGCGATCGCTACGATGATGCCGGGGAGTCCCCCGCCCGAGCCGAGGTCGACGGCGTACCGATCGTCCGCCTCGACCGCGAGCGCGGCTCGGAGCGAGTCGAGCACGTGGCGCTCGCGGAGACGGGGCACGTCGGCGGTCGAGACGACGCCGAGGGGAGCTCCACGCTCCGTGAGCAGCTGCTCGAAGGCCTCGAGGCGCGCGACCTGATCGTCGGCGAGGCTGACCCCGAGTTCGGCAGCTTGGGAAGTCAGACCCTCATGTTTCACGTGAAACATCCGTCCCGGGCCGAACCCGGTGGGTCAGCGCTTCCGGATCACGACGAAGCGGTTCGGCTCCTCGCCCCGGCTCGAGCTCTCGACCCCCGGGACCGTCGCCACTGCATCGTGCACGATCTTCCGCTCGAAGGGGTTCATCGGCTCGAGCTCTTCCTCTCGCCCGGATGAGGCTACCCGGCGCGCCGTGTCCACGGCCTTCTTCGCCAGCCGGTCCTCGCGCCGCTTCCGGTAGTCCTCGACGTCCACGATGACCCGGACCCGTTCATCCAGTCGCCGGCCAACCACGAGCCGGGTCAGCTCCTGGATCGCTTCCAACGTCTGCCCATGGCGTCCGATCAGCAAGGCCATGTCGTCCTCGTCGTCTCCGACGATGTCGACATACATATGACCTCCGTGCTCGGCCGGCTCCGCGGTGGCGTCGATGTCCATCCGGGCGAGCAACTCGTCCACGAAGTCCGCGGCCGCGTCTGCCTGCTCCTCGAGGTCTTCGACGTCGACGTCCTCCGATCGCACGCTCACCCGCACGATCGCCTCCTGCGACCCCACGCCCAGGAAGCCGCCGCGAGCCTCCTGGAGTACCTCGATCCTCGCCTCCTGCTCGGTGACGCCAAGTTCCGCGAGCGCGGCCTCGACGGCCTCCTCAACGGTTGGGGCGGCCTTTTCCGTTGCTCGAGCCACTGCTGCCTCCGGGCCTCTTCTTTCCTGGCGGCGGTTTCCTCCCGCCGGTCGGCCGGGAGCCCGGTGAGGGCTTCCTTCCGCTGGATGGGTTCCGACGTGCGGCCGGCTTCCCGCGAGCCGGCGGTTGCTTGGTCGACGCGCCCCGCCGTTCGCGCTCCGCCTCTGCGCGCTCCATGAGCCCCGACATCAGTCCCCGCTTCTGCTTCGGGGGCCGCTCGGCAAGCTCGCGCTTGCGGCGCTCGAGGGCATCGGGGCCGATGTGGCCGGCGCGCATCAGGAGGGACTGCTGCCCGATCTGCCAGAAGTTGGCGGTCGTCCAGTAGACAACGAGGCCCGACGGGAACGTGAACCCGAAGATGCCGAACATCACCGGCATGATCTTCAGGAGCAGCTGCTGTTGCTGTGACGAGGCACCGGGCGGGCTCGCGCGCTGCATCTGGCGCTGCTGGAAGAACGTCGTGGCGATCATCGTCGCGAGGAACAGGAAGTAGGGGACCTTGTAGGCCGCACCGTTGCCGCAGTCCTCTCGGGCCTCGCTCGAGGCCTGGAAGGGGAGCTGGTCACCCTGGTCGTTGAGCAGCGGTTTTCCGGCCACGACGGGCTGACGGTTGTGGTCGACGATCTGGGCATCCGTCCCCGCCTGCGCGGCGGAGCACTGCAGGTTGAGCCAGAGGAAGTCGAGGTCTTGGTGGATCACGACGTTGTGGAAAAGATCGGAGTCCACCGGCAAGTGGTTGTTGTGGATCTCGTAGGCGCCCACCTGGCTCGCGTACTCCGAGGAAGACTGGCCCTCGACGACCGCGATGGCGGTCGGAGGTTCCGAGCCGCTGACCGCGATCAGCGAGGGCGGTCTCACCACGGCGTACATCGCCACGAGGAGGGGGAACTGCAGAAGAAGCGGGAGACAGCCGCCGAGCGGGTTCACCCCGTGCTCGCGGTAGAGCTTCATCGTCTCTTCCTGCGCCTTCTGCTTGTTGCCCTTGAACTTGCGCTGCAGCTCCTTCACCTTTGGCTGGATCGCCTGCATCGCCTGCATCGATTTGATCTGCTTGATGCCGAGGGGGAGCAGGACGACGCGGATCAGGATCGTGAGGATGATGATCGAGATGCCGAAGTTCGGTATGACGTCATACAGGGCAGCGAGCACCCAGCCGATGCCATTGAGCAGCGCCTGGAAAAGCGGAGAGATGACGGGGATCTCGGCCAGCATCAGGCTGCGCCCCGCCGTATGTCGGCATCATACGACCCGACCGGTGGATGCTCCACGCCGCCCTTGCCGAACGGGTTGCACCGGAGCACGCGCCAGACCGCGAGCCCGGTTCCGACGACGGCGCCCCGGGCACGGATCGCCTCCTCGGCGTACGCCGAGCACGTCGGGAAGAAGCGGCATTGGCCGCCGAGCCATCCGGAGAACGAGGCTCGGTACACGCGGATCCCGCCGATGAGGAGAGCCCGCGCGGGGGCGCCGGCGATCCGAAGGAAGCGGCGCAGGTCCTTCACGGGCGAGCCGCCTCGGCGCGGGGCAGCAACTCGGTCATCTCGGCCACCAGGTCTTGCGTCTTGGCGTCCCGGATGCCTTGCCTCGCAACCAGAACGACGTCGTAATCATCTTTGAGCCGCGGCGCGACCTCGCGCCAGGCCGCCCGGAGGATCCTCCTGGCCCGGTTCCGCTCGACGGCGCCCCCCACACGGCGGGTGGCGACCACGGCGGACTCCCCGGAGCCGGGCGCGAGAAACAGTACCACCCGTTGCGCGTGCAACGGGGTGCCGGTGGAGAGGGTGCGCTCGACGTCGAACGAGCCCACGGGGGTCAGGCCGAAAGGCGCGAGCGGCCCTTGGACCGCCGCCGTGCGAGGATCGCGCGGCCGGCTCTCGTTCGCATCCGAACCCGAAACCCGTGCGTCTTCGCACGGTGACGGTTGTTCGGTTGGTACGTGCGCTTGCCCTTGGCCATCTCGGGATCCTCGAAACACGGTTCGGCCGGCGATCGCCGGCGGTCGGCCAGTATACGTGGACGTGTCTTCGCTGGACAAAGGGCTTGACAACGAAAAGAGCGACAAGACCCCGCGCGCGTCTCGCGGTGTGGAAAACCTCGGTGCTATCATCCGCGACGCCTTCCCCTCGGCGACCCGCTCCGGCGGCCCCTTCGCCAGCCGCTCCTTCCCCCCGAGGAGATTTCCACGGTTGTGGAAAGGTTCTGTGGAAACGCATGGCGATAGCCTTCTCTGAACAGGAAGCGCGTGAGGCGTGGGCGCGGGTCGTCGACCGCGCACGCGAGGAGCTCCCCGAGGCCACGATCGCGATGTGGTTCGCGGACGTGCGCGCCGCGGACCTGCACGACGGGGTCCTCGAACTCGTCGCGCCGTCGGATCTTGTTCGTGATCGCTTGCAGCGCAATCACCTTGGCTTGATCGAGGAGGCTGCTGCATCGGTCGTCGGCCGACAGGTCACGGTGCACGTCGCGATCGACGAAGGGCTGCGCGGCCCCGCGTCGGAAGCCGTCCTCACGGTTCCCGAGGCCGAACCGCGGATCGCCGTGCCGGCGGAAACCGACGATCGAACGATGGGCGCGCCGGGGCTGCCGTTCCCGAACTACACGTTCGACGCGTTCGTACCCGGTCCGTCGAACCGCTTCGCGCACGCGGCGGCGATGGCCGTCGCCGAGGCCACACCGTCAACCGCCTACAACCCGCTGTTCATCTACGGCGGTACGGGACTCGGCAAGACGCACTTGCTCGTCGCGATCGGCCATCACATGTGGCGGCTCGCGCCGGCCACCAGGGTGAAGTACGTCACGTCGGAGCAGTTCCTCACGGAGTTCATCAAGGCCGTGCGCGAACGGCAGACCGACGGCTTCCGGCGGCGCTACCGCGACGTCGACGTGCTGCTCGTCGACGACATCCAGTTCCTCGCGAAGCGCGAGGAGACGCAGGTCGAGTTCTTCCATACGTTCAACCACCTCCACGGCGCCGGCCGCCAGATCGTGATCGCATCGGACCGCCCGCCGCACGAGCTCTCCGGCCTCGAGGAGCGCCTCGTGAGCCGCTTCCGGTGGGGGCTGTGCGTGGACGTGCAGCCGCCCGACCTCGAGACGCGCATCGCGATCCTGCAGCTCAAGGCCCAGCGCGAGCACATCCTCATCCCCAACGAGGTCGTCGAGTTCGTCGCGTCGAAGTTCGACCAGTCGGTGCGCGAGCTCGAAGGAGCGCTCGTGCGTGTGGTGGCACTTTCTTCCATCACGGCCCAACCGATCGACGTCGAGCTCGCGGAACGCGCGCTCCAGGGCCTCCTGCCGCAGACCGAGACCGAGATCCCGCCGCCGCTGATCCTCGAGGAGACCGCGCGGTACTTCTCGCTCTCGACCGGCGATCTGCTCTCCAAGTCGCGGTCGAGGCCGCTCACGCAAGCCCGACACATCGCGATGTACCTCATGCGCGAGTGCACCGGCCTCTCGCTCGTGAAGATCGGCGAGATCTTCGGCGGGCGCGATCACACCACCGCGCTGCACGGCATCAAGAAGATCGAGGCGGAGATGCAGGCCCGCGACGCGACGTTCCGCCAGGTGCAGGACCTCACGCGCAACATCCGGGGGCGCGTGCGGGGGGCCGCGTGACGCCGGTGGAAAACCCGTGGGCCGCCGGTGCCCTGTGTGAGCGAGGCGAAGGAGAGTTCCGGGAGCGACAGCACTTTCCCACGTGCTATCCACATGTCGGAGGTGCCCGGTACGCTCGGCAAACGGGGTGGGGCTCCCCCTTTCCACAGCCCCCACTACTGCTGTTTCAAGAAGAAGATCAAGAGCTGAGGGGGTGGACATGAAGTTCCGGTGCGATCGCGATGCCCTGTCGGAAGCCCTGCAGACCGTCCAGCGCGGGGTCTCAACGCGGCCCGGAATCCCGGCCCTGACCGGCGTGCTCATGGAAGCCACCGACGAGGGTTGGCTCACGCTCACGACGACCGACCTCGAGGTCTCGGCGCGACTCTCGGTCGAGGTGCAGGTGCAGGAGGCCGGCATCGCGCTGGTGCCGGCGCGTCTGGTGGGGGACACGGTGAAGTCGCTCTCCGACGCGCCGGTCGAGTTCGAGACCGACCAGTCCCAGGCGCGCCTGCGCTGTGCGCACTACGAGGGGTCGTTGCGGCTGCTCCCCGCCGAGGACTTCCCAGGTCTGCAGGAGCCCTCGGGGACGGTCGTGAGCGTCGAGGCGGGGAAGTTCGCCGAGGCCGTGTCGCAGGTGGGGCGCGCGGCGAGCAGGGACGAGGCGCGACCCGTCCTCACGGGGGTGCTCCTCGAGATCAGCCGCGAGGGCGTCGTGCTGGTGGCTACCGACTCGTACCGGCTCGCGATCCGAGACCTGGTCGCGACCTCGTCGGCGGAGGCGAAGGCGATCGTGCCCGAGCGGGCGCTGTCGGAGGCCGGACGCGCGGCCTCCGCGGACGAAAAGGGCACCGTCGAGCTGTCGGTCGACGAGTCGCAGGTGGCGTTCCGCGCCGGCTCGCTGATGCTCACGTCTCGGCTGATCGAGGGCGAGTTCCCGAACTACCGCCAGCTCTTGCCGGACGCGCACGAGAGCCGGCTGACGGTTTCGCGCCAGCAGCTGCTCGACGCCGTCCGACGGGTGGGGCTGCTCGCGCGCGACACGACTCCCGTGCGCCTCGAGTTCAACGCGCTCGGCGTGAAGCTCTCGTCGTCGTCGCCCGACCTCGGCCAGGCGGTGGAGACCGTCGAGGCGCGGTTCGAAGGTGAGGACCTCACGGTGGCGTTCAACCCGCAGTACCTGGCCGACGGGCTCACGGCCGCGACGGGTGAGTCGGTTCGGCTCGACGTGCGCGACGGCCTGAAGCCCGGCGTGGTGCGCGGGGACGGGGACGAGTTCACGTACCTCGTGATGCCCGTGCGGATCCCGGCCCCGGTCGGCTAGAGGGGTTGCCCCGCAGGGCGTTTCGTCAATGCGCCTTGCCTGGGTCGAGTTGCGCGACTTTCGGAACCACGCGCACACGAACCTCGATCCCGTGCCGGGCGGGCTGACCGTCGCGGTGGGGCCGAACGGCGAGGGAAAGACCAACCTGCTCGAGGGGATGTACTTCCTGTTCGCGCTCACGTCGCCGAGGGTCTCCGCGAACATGCCGCTCGTGCGCGAGGGGTCGAGCGCGGCGTACTGCCGCGGCGAGGTCGAGGCGGGCGAAGGCCGCGTCCTCGTCGAGGTGGAGATCCCCGAACGCGGCGCGTCGCGCGTGAAGGTGAACCGCTCGCCCGTGCGGCGCAAGCGGGACCTCCGCCGGCAAGTGCGCGCGGTGTTCTTCGGCCCCGACGACCTCGACGTCGTGCGAGGCGATCCCGCGCATCGCCGCCGGTTCCTCGACGAGGCGCTCCTCGCGCTCTGGCCGCTCAAGGAGTCGCTGATCTCGGCGTACGATCGCGCGCTTCGACAGCGCAACCGCCTGCTCAAGGAGTGGGAGGGTCGTGGGCAGCCCTCGGGGATGGAGGCCTGGGACGAGGAGCTCGTCGCGGCGGGCGTCGCGCTCACCCAGGCGCGCGCCGACGCGGTCGAACGGCTCGCGCCTCCCGCGTCGGAGGAGTTCCGTGCGCTCGCCGGGTACGAGCTCGCCTGCGACTACGCGCCGAACGTGGCCGCCGGCGAGGGCCTCGAGGAACGGTTCCGCGCACGGATCGACGAGCGCCGTTCGGACGAGCTCGTGCGCCGCACCTCGCTGGTGGGGCCGCACCGCGACGACGTGGAGCTCGCGGTGCGCGACCTGGGTGCCCGGTCGTTCGCGAGCCACGGCGAGGCCTGGGCGGCGGCGCTCTGCCTGCGGCTCGGACTCGCGTCGGCGGTCGAGGGGGAGATCGGCGAACCTGCCGTGCTGCTCGTCGACGACCCGTTCAGCGCCTTGGACCCGGCACGTCGCGACCTCGTCGGCGATCGGCTCGCCGGCCGCGGCGGCCAGGTGATCATCAGCGTGGCCGACGAGGTCGACGTCCCGGGAGCGGCGCACTCCACGTGGGACGTGCGGGGCGGCGCCGTGATCCCGAGGGCGAGCTGAGCGATGCCGCACGCGAAAGGATGGAGCCGGCGGAAGGATCGTCGAACCGTCGACCCGGCGCCGATCGGCGAGGTGATCGACGGGCTCATGCGGGAGCACGCGTTCGCGAGCGGGCTCTCGATCGGCCGGCTGGCCGCTTCGTGGGGCGACGTGGTGGGCGAGCGCCTCGCCGCCACGACCGCGCCGGAACGCCTGGAGGACGGCCTCCTCACGATCGCGGCCACCGATTCCGTCTGGGGCGCGCAGGCCGGATTCCTGGGCGAAGAGATCCGCGCGAAGGCCAATCGAGCGCTCGGGTCCGACGCCGTTCGGAAGGTCCAGGTCGTCGTTCGGCCCGGGCTGCAAAACCGCAGGTAGATCGCCCAAAACCACGAGTCGAAACGGCCGAGAACGTCGGTCCCGATTGGTAGAATGAAGGCTCCGCCGCAGCGCCTTCTGCGACCCCGCCAGGGCTGCCGCGCGGCGTGATCAAGGAGGGTGGTTGGCAACCGGGACCAGCACACCGAAGAAGACCAAGTCTTCGGGATACGACGCGCAGGACATCCAGGTTCTGGAGGGCCTCGAGCCCGTTCGGAAGCGCCCCGGCATGTACATCGGGACCACGTCGTCCCGCGGCCTTCACCACCTGGTGGTCGAGTTGCTCGACAACGCGATCGACGAGGCGATGGCGGGACGGTGCGACAAGATCGTCGTGACCTTGCACAAGGACGGCTCGGCGAGCGTGCTCGACAACGGCGCCGGCATCCCCGTCAAGCCGATCCCCGGCCGCAAGGACCGCCGCCCCGCGGTCGAGGTCGCGCTCACCGTCCTGCACGCCGGAGGGAAGTTCGGGGGCGGGGGGTATTCGGTCTCGGGCGGCCTGCACGGCGTCGGCGTCTCCGTCGTGAACGCCCTCTCGGAGAAGCTCGACGTGCAGGTGCAGCGCGACGGGTTCACGTGGACGATGTCGTTCGCGCGCGGCAAGGTCACGAAGAAGCTCACGAAGGGCAAGGCGAGCACGAAGACCAGCACGCTCGTGCGCATCTGGCCCGACCCGCAGATCTTCGAGGAAACGCTCGAGTTCAAGGCGGAGATCCTCGCGGAGCGGCTGCAGGAGCTCGCGTTCCTGAACAAGGGCGTCGAGATCCAGCTCGTCGACGAGCGCGACGGCGCGAAGCAAGCGTTCAAGGCGACGGGCGGCCTCGTGGACTTCGTGAAGTACCTCGCCGAGGGCCGCGAGCCGCTGCACCGCGTGGCGTACTTCGAGGCCGAGGAGCCCGACGTCGGCGAGGTCGAGATCGCGCTGCAGTGGAACACCTCGTACGCGGAATCGCTGCACTCGTTCGCGAACACGATCAACACCCACGAGGGCGGCATGCACGAGGAAGGCTTGAAGAAGGCGCTCACGAACGTCATCAACCGTCACGCGCGCAACAAGGGGCTGATCAAGGAAAGGGAGGACAACCTGATCGGCGAGGACGTGCGAGAGGGCCTCATCGCGATCGTCTCCGTGAAGCTCCGCGACCCTCAGTTCGAAGGCCAGACGAAGACCAAATTGGGGAACGCTTCCATGCGGTCGTTCGTGGAGACGACCGTGAACGCGAGGCTCGCCGAGTGGCTCGAAGAGCATCCGGGCGACGCGAAGCGGATCGTCACCAAGGGATCGAGCGCGGCGAAGGCCCGCCTCGCGGCGAAGCAGGCACGCGAGCTCACCCGGCGGAAGTCGTTCCTCGACGGGGGATCCCTGCCCGGCAAGCTCGCGGACTGCCAGCTGAGCGACCCCGGCTCATGCGAGCTCTACATCGTGGAGGGGAACTCGGCCGGCGGCTCGGCGAAGAGCGCGCGAGACCGCTCGACGCAGGCCATCCTGCCGATTCGCGGGAAGATCCTGAACGTCGAGAAGGCCCGGCTGCACAAGATCCTCGAGAACGCGGAGATCCAGGCGCTCATCACGGCGATCGGTACCGGAATCGCAGACGAGTTCGACCTCGAGAAGGCCCGCTACCACCGCATCGTGATCATGGCCGACGCCGACGTCGACGGCGCCCACATCCGCACGCTCCTGCTCACGTTCTTCTTCCGAAACATGCGGCAGCTGATCGAGGCGGGGTTCGTGTACCTCGCGCAGCCGCCGCTGTACCTGGTGAAGGAGGGCAAGCAGGAGCGCTACTTCTACACCGAGCGCGAGTGGGACGAGTTCCGCAAGACCGCGGGCAACGGCAGCAAGAAGCTCGACCCCCAGCGGTTCAAGGGGCTCGCCGAGATGGACGCGTCGCAGCTGTGGGACACGACGATGGATCCGCAGCGACGGACGCTCCTGCAGGTCACCCTCGAGGACGCCGCGACGGCGGAGCGCCTGTTCACCGTGCTGATGGGTGAGGACGTCCCGTCGCGCAAGCAGTTCATCGAGGCGAACGCGAAGTACGTCCAGAACCTCGACGTGTAGGGAGCCCGCCGTGTCGCAGAACCTGCTTGCCGGCCGCATCGAGCCCGTGGAGCTCGAGGATGAGATGCAGCGCTCGTACCTCGACTACGCGATGTCGGTCATCGTCAGCCGGGCGCTCCCCGACGTTCGCGACGGCCTGAAGCCCGTGCATCGACGGATCCTGTGGTCGATGTTCGAGTCGGGCATGCGGCCGGACCGGCCGTACCGGAAGTCGGCGGCCGCCGTCGGCGAGGTCATGAAGAAGTACCACCCGCACGGCGACGCGCCGATCTACGACGCGCTCGCGCGCATGGCCCAGGACTTCTCGTTGCGGGCCCCGCTCGTGGACGGCCACGGGAACTTCGGCTCGGTCGACGGCGACCCGCCGGGCGCGATGCGGTACACCGAGGCGCGCCTCGCGCCGATCGCGCTCGAGCTCCTGCGCGACATCGACGCCGAGACCGTCGACTTCGTCCCGAACTTCGACGGCTACGAGGAGCAGCCGATCGTGCTGCCGGCGCGCTTCCCGAACCTCCTCGTGAACGGCTCGGGCGGGATCGCGGTCGGGATGGCCACGAACGTCCCACCGCACAACCTCGGCGAGGTGATCGACGCGGTCGTGTACGCGATCGACCACCCCGACGCGCCCCCGAAGGAGCTCATGAAGTTCGTGAAGGGCCCGGACTTTCCGACCGGCGCGACGATCCTCGGCAAGGAGGGGATCCGCGACGCCTACGAGACCGGCCGCGGCTCGATCAAGGTGCGCGCCGTGTGCTCGATCGAGGAGGGCGTCGCCGGCCGGTCGAAGATCGTCGTCACCGAGATCCCGTACCAGGTGAACAAGGCCAGGCTCCTGGAGAAGATCGCCGACCTCGTGAAGGCCGGCCGGCTCAAGGACATCGCCGACCTCAACGACCACTCGAGCGGCCGCGAGGGCATGCGCATCGCGATCGACCTCAAGCGCGGTGCGAACCCGCAGGTCGTTCTCAACCAGCTCTACAAGCACACGCAGCTGCAGGACAACTTCTCGGTGATCATGCTCGCGCTCGTCGACGGGGTGCCGCGCACGCTGAACCTCGCCGAGATGATCGGGC
>DATBIS010000110.1:0-3673 GCA_036556805.1 Actinomycetota bacterium
TTCTCTGCCTCGGCCGGCGGCCGCAGGCCGCTAGATGAGGTAGACCGTCGCGTACACGACGATCCACATCACGTCCACGAAGTGCCAGTAGATCCCGGGGATCTCGACGCCGTGGTAGTGCTGCGGAGAGAAGTGGCCTCGGAACGCACGTACCGCAGCCATCGTCAGGATCGTCAAGCCCACGAACACGTGTGCGCCGTGCAGGCCCGTCAGCCCGAAGAAGGCGGAGGCGAAGGCCCCATCGCCCGTGTTGAACCCGACGTGCGCGTACTCGATCGCCTGCGTGAGCAGGAACGCCGCGCCGAGCAGGATCGTCGCCACCAGCCCGGCCTGTAGGCCCTGGCGGTTGCCGCGCTTGATCGACTGGGTCGCCCAGTGAATCGTGAAGCTCGACGTGACGAGGATGCACGTGTTGACGAACGCCACGAAGACCGGGAACTCGAAGGGCTCCGGCGGCCACGTCTCGGGCGCCGTCGGGCTGACGACACGCACGAAGAAGTACGCGGCGAAGAAGCTCCCGAACAGCATCGCCTCGGAGGCGATGAAGAGGAGCATGACGAGGACGGAGGCATTGAACCGTGAGCTCTGATGGGCAGGGGGCGGCCCGTGGTGCTCGTGGGCGTCCCCGTGCTCGTGCAATGCCTCCGCGTGCGCGCTCATCCGCGTCCCCGCCGTCGGATGCACATGAACGCCGGGGTAGACACAGGATGTCTCATGACACCGCCGCCTCGCTGACGGCGGCGTCGACGATCACGTGCTCGACCGGCACGTTGCTCTCCGATCGCAGGCGCCCCACCAGGTCACGCCGCAGCCAGCCCGACCGCTCGCCCGGGAAGGTGGACACGATCACCTCGTCCACCCGTTCGTCGTGGATTGCCTGCATGGCGGCGGTGAACGGGTCGGGGTGGGCGATCTGCCCGTGCACGTCGATGCCCTCCGAGCGGAGCTCGGACAGCGCTGCGCGCAGCCGCTGCTCCGCCTCGGGGTGCGGGCTCTCGAGCGGGTCGCTTTGGGGACAGACGATCAGGAACCCGGCGTTCCCCTCCTTCGCTCGTGCCCGGATGCGGTCGAGCAGCGGCTTGCCGAGCACCGTCTCGTTGGCGACGACGAGGACGTTCACCTCGCCGGTGCGCGCCGCAACGTCGGCGACGACGTGGGTCACAGGCCGACTCCCGGCCACCCGCCGGATCTCGTCGACCAGGTTGCGCCGCAGCCACCCCGAGCGGGCCTTCGGGTGCGTCGACACGATCACCTCGTCGATGTGCTCCTGCGCGAGGATGTCCTTCACCGCGTCGAGCGGCCCCCCCGGGAAGACGCCCCCGTGCGCCGGGATGCCCGCCAGGCGGAGCTCGGCGAGCGTCCAGTCGAGCCGCCGTCCGGCGACCGAGCGGCGAGAGTGCTCGTACACCACGTAGCCCGCGCGCGGCTCGTTGACAGGAGCAGCCACCACCGCCCTGATCGGGCCCTGAGCGGCGCGCTCGAGAACGGCGGCGATCAGCTCCTCGCCTGCAAGCGTCTCGTTCGCCACGACGAGCACCACCGCCGGCTCGGGCGCGGCCTGTTCGGCGTCGTCGCTCACGCGTGCACCTCGTGCGGCGCTGGGGCGCCGCTCTTCATGATGGCGTGGCGGGCGCCGGGGAGACCGTACTCGTAGGGCCCCGCCACCACGGTCGGGATCTCATCGAAGTTGAACACCGGCGGCGGCGAGGACACCTGCCACTCGATCGTCAGCGCGCGCCACGGGTTGTCGCCGGCGACAGGCCCGCGCACCCAGCTCGTGATCACGTTGTAGAAGAAGATGATCAGCGACGCGCCCAGCACGAACGACGCCACCGAGACGAGCAGGTTCAGGGTTGCGTACTTGTCGGCGTAGTCGAAGACGCGCCGCGGCATGCCGTCCAGCCCGACCCAGTGCATGGGGAAGAACGTGAGGTTGAACGTGACGAACGTGATCCAGAAATGCAGCTTGCCGAGGCGCTCGTTGTACATGCGGCCCGTCATCTTCGGGAACCAGTAGTAGGCGCCGGCGAAGATCGTGAACACGGAGCCGCCGAAGAGCACGTAGTGGATGTGGGCGACCACGAAGTACGTGTCGGACGCGTAGATGTCGATCGGTACGGAGCCGAGGAAGATGCCGGACAGCCCGCCGAGCACGAACATGGAGACGAACCCGAGCGCGAACAGCATCGGCGTGTTGAGGTGGATCTTCCCCTGCCACATCGTCGCCAGCCACGAGAAGACCTTCACCCCTGTGGGCACGGCGATCAGAAGGGTGGAGATCATCATCGGGATCTTGAGCCAGTCGGCCATTCCCGCCACGAACATGTGGTGGGCCCAGACGGAGAAGCCGAGCACGAGGATCCCCACCAGCGACAGCGCCATCAGCCGGTAGCCGAACACAGGCTTGCGCGACATCACCGCGATCACCTCCGAGATGATCCCGAACCCCGGCAGGACCATGATGTATACGGCTGGGTGACTGTAGAACCAGAAGATGTGCTGGTAGCCGAGCACGTAGCCGCCGTTCTCCGGAACGAAGAAGCTCGTGTGCATGACGCGGTCGAACAACACGAAGAACTGCGAGCCCGCGATGAACGGCGTGGCCAGAACGACCAGGAGCGAGGTCGTGAAGTTCGCCCAGACGAGGAGGGGCATGCGCCAGAACGTCATGCCCGGAGCCCGCATCGTGATGATCGTGACGAGGAAGTTCAGCGCGGTCGCGATCGACGACGCTCCCGCCCACTGGACGCCCATGTTGAAGAACATGGAGCCGACCGGTGTGTCGGTCGCGAGCGGCGCATAGCCCGTCCAGCCGGCCGAGAACGGGCCTCCGGGGGCGATGAAGCTCGCGAGGAACATGACGCCGCCGATCGGCAGGAACCAGTAGGAGAGGGCGTTGAGCCGCGGGAACGCCATGTCGGGCGCGCCGAGCATGAGCGGGATCACGAAGTTCCCGAGCCCGGCGAAGACCGGCACGATGAAGAGGAAGATGAGCAGCGTCGCGTGCACGGAGACGAGCCCGTTGAACGTCTGCGTGTCGAAGAACTGCATGCCCGGCTCGGCCAGCTCGGCCCGGAACAGCATCGCCATCAGACCTCCGATGGCGAAGAACACGAACGTGGTCGCCGTGTACTGGATGCCGATCACCTTGTGATCGGTGTTGACCCGGAGGTAGTCCCTCCAGCTGTAGGCGCCGTGGCTGGAGTGGTCTTCGGGCCGGGTCGGCCGTCCGGAGATGTAGTAGAGCCAGTAGTCGAAGGCGCCCAGGCCGAGCAGGAAGCCGACGGGCGCGGCAACCAGCGCGCCCACGAGGGTGATCAGCGTCCAGTCGTAGATCGGGTCCCACCCGCCGATCGCGCGGAGGGCCACCACGATGTACATGCCGATGAGGAAGAAGACCGCGGTGCACCATGTGGCGCGCACCCAGCCGGGCCGCATGAAGAAGCCCCTCCGGCGCGGCGCGGTCGGCTCGCCGTGCTGCGTTCCGTGCGTGCTGGTGTGCTCGGCGACGCTGGTCACGCTCTACGATCCTCCTAGCCCGCGGTTTCCGTCAGGTACTTGACGAGGGCGTCGATCTCCTCCGCCTCCAGCGACTCGCCGAACGTCCCGGGCATGACCCCCGCCGAGTAGCCGTCGGCGATCACCTTGTCCGGCTCGACGATCGAGTCGTGGA
>DATBIS010000111.1:0-17261 GCA_036556805.1 Actinomycetota bacterium
GCGACCACGAGGTTGATGTGGCTCCCGTTCGGCGCCTCGCCCGACCAGGCCTCGCCGATCCGTCCGTCACGATCCGCGATCGCGTCGTCGCCCATCCCAGTCCCTCCCCTCAATCCATCACCAGGACCGCCCGTCGCGCGCCCCCGCGCCGAAGCAGGTCGAACGCCTCGCCGACGCCCTCGAGCGGGAATCGATGGCTGATCAGCCGACCGATCGGCAGGATGCCCCGGCGGTAGCGATCGACGATATCCGGGAAGTCGCGCTCGGGCACGGTCGAGCCGTAGATGCTCCCGAGCACGCGGCGCTCCATCCGCGGGATCGGGAGCGCGGGGAGCGTCACCTCCGCGTCCGCGCGCGGGATCCCCACCAGGACGGCCGCCCCCCGGGGGCGCGTCGAAAGGAACGCGGCGCGCGCAGCCTCCGGTCGCCCGGTGGCCTCGACCGCGACGTCGACGCCGCCGCCCGTGGTTTCGCGCACGAGCGCCGCCGTCTCCTCCGGGCCCCCGCTCCATCGGATCGCCGACGTCGCGCCGAGCTCGCGGGCCCCGAGGAGCTTGTCCTCGTCGAGGTCGATCCCCACCACGTCGGCCGCGCCGTCGGAGGCCGCGCCCATGATCGCGGAGAGCCCGACGCCACCGCAGCCGAAGACGGCCACGCGATCGCCCGGCCGCATGGCCGCGGTCCTCCACACCGCGCCCGTGCCCGTCGCCACGCAGCACCCGATCAGCGACGCGACGTCGAACGGCACGTCCGGCGGGATCGGGATGCACGACGCCGCGGCGACGACCGCTCGCTCGGCGAAGGTCGACAGCAGCGAGTAGTGGAAGACGGGAGCGGTGTCGCTCGAGAGGCGCGTCGTGCCGTCGAGGAGCCCGCCCGTGCCCATCGCCGTCCAGGCGGTCCGGCAAAGGTGGCGGAGGTCCCGCGCGCACTCCTCGCAGCGGCCGCAGGACGGCATCCACGAGAGCGCGACGTGCTGCCCGACCTCGAGCTCGACGCCATCGCCGACGGCCTCCACGACGCCGGCACCCTCGTGACCGAGGACGGCCGGGCATGGGGTCTCGGCCGTCCCGTCGATCGCGTTGAGGTCGGAGTGGCACACGCCGGCGGCGCGGAGTCGGACCTGCACCTCTCCGGCGTGCGGCGTCTCGAGGCTGAGCTCCTGGATCTCCAAGCGGGCTCCGGTCCCCCGCAGCACGGCGGCGCGAACGCGCGTCACCATGCGGCGCATCTTGACCGGCGGGCCGAGTCGGCGCAACGGCGGCCCAGCCACGAGCCTTGGGTTGACCGTCTCTTCGGAGCGGCACTACTGTTCGGCCAATCGGCGGGAAGTCCGCGGATCCCAAGGGGGCGAAAATGGACTGGAAGCGCTTGGACCGCGCACGTCGTTCGGTCGGTCCCCATGAGCTGGAACTCGTGGAGTCCTTCGCACAAGGTCGGATCAGTCGGCGCGACTTCCTGCGCCGCGGCACCGTGATCGGGCTGTCCGCGCCGTTGATGGCAGCCGTCCTCGCCGCCTGCAGCAACGAGGAGAGCCAGGCCCCGGGACCCTCCGGCAGCGGCACCGGCCAGCAGGGCGGCACGATCAAGATCGCGACCCAAACGCCCGCCGCGACCCTCGATCCGATCGCGATGCAGGACCTCGGCGCATACGGTCTCCTCGCGCAGAGCTTCGAGTTCCTCGCCACCCTCGGCGACAACGGGGAGATCGCACCCGGGCTCGCGGAGTCGTGGACCTCGAACGACACCCGGGACGTGTGGACCTTCCAGCTGCGCCAGGGCGTGAAGTGGCACGACGGCACGGACTTCACGTCCGAGGACGTCGCCGCGACGATGGACCGGCTCGTCGAGGCCGGCAACTCGGGCCTCAAGGGCGTCATCGAGAAGGGATCGGTCGATACGTCGGACCCGAACGTCGCGGTGATCACGCTCACCGGGCCCAACCTGAACTTCCCGTACCTCGTGTCGGTGTTCAACGCGCAGACGCCGATCACGCCGGTCGCGTACGAGACCGGCACGACGCTCGACGGCTCGCCGAACGGAACGGGCCCGTGGAAGCTCACCAGCTACGACGCGGCCACGAAGGCGACCTTCGAGCGCAACCCGGATTGGTGGGGCGGCCAGACGCCGCTCGACGGCCAAGAGGTCCAGTTCTTCGACGACCTCGGCACCATGGTGACCGCGATGCAAGGCAACTCCATCGACGCGATCGTGCAGTTCCAGGCGATCGGCGGCGAGGGCCTCCTGAACAACCCCGACTTCGTCGTCCTCGACATCCAGGCGGCCACCCACCGGCAGATCTGGATGCGGTGCGACACGGGTCAGTTCGCGGACAAGCGCGTGCGTCAGGCGCTCGCGCTCACCTTCGACCGCGACGCGATGGTCCAAACCCTGTTCGCGGGAAAGGCGGAGGTCGCGAACGACCACATCATCCCGCCGTTCGCGCCCTTCTTCAGCGACACGGTGCCGCAGCGCACGAAGGACGACGAGGCGGCGCGCCAGCTGCTCGCCGACGCCGGCTTCCCGAACGGCCTGAAGGCGGTGCTGCACGCCGCGAAGTTGCAGGAGATCCCGGACCTCGCGCAGCTCATCCAGGCGGGCGCGAAGGCGGCGGGGTTCGACCTCGAACTGCAGATCGAGGGGCTCGACACGTTCTACGGCGCGCAGTGGTGCCCTGCGGAACCGGCCGACCCGCCGTGCTCCGGCGCGGCCGAGCTCGGCATCGTCGACTACGGCCACCGCCCCACGCCGGACGTGTTCCTCAACTCGGCGTTCGCGACGAACGGCGTCTGGAACTCGTCGCAGTACTCGTCCTCGGAGTTCGACGCGGCGTTCAAGACGTTCCAGGAGTCGCAGGACGCGGAGGACCAGAAGACGGCGTGCGGCGAGCTCGAGAGGATCCTGAACGAGGACGTGCCGGTGGGCGTGCCCTACTTCTACCACTACCTGTCGGGCCACTCGAACGGCGTCCAGGACATCCGCGTCTCGGCCCTCGGGCAGATGTTCATCGAGAAGGCGTCGTTCGTCTGAGATCGCAGCACCCGGGGCCGGATCGACTCGGCGCCGAGTGATCGGGGAGGCCGAGGATGACCCGTTACCTCGCTCGTCGGGTGGCGCTCTCCCTGGTGACGCTGTTCCTGCTCGCCACGCTCGTGTTCGTGATCGTGAACGTCCTGCCGAGCGATCCTGGCCGCCGGATCGCCGGTCCGTTCGCGCCGCAGGAGACCGTCGACGCGCTCAACGAGCGCTTGGGGGCGAACGACCCGCTGCTCCAACAGTACGGACGCCTGCTCAAGAACACGGTCACGTTCGACTTCGGCGACTCGTTCAAGTACGGGAAGCCCGTGAAGAGCGTGCTGTTCCCCGCGCTCGCCCGGTCGGCGAAGCTCGTGTTCCTCGCGCTGCTCTTGACCGTCCCGATCAGCATTCTCGCCGGCATCGTGGCGGCCCGCCGGCGCAACACCCTCGCCGACCGGCTGATCGTGACCGTGGGTCTCGCCAGCTCCTCGATCCCCGAGTTCGTGTCGGGCGTGACCCTGCAGTTCCTGCTCGGCGTCCAGCTCGGGTGGCTGCCCGTGCTCGCGCTCGCGCCGTCGGACGCCGGCATCGGCACGCAGTTCAAGCACCTCCTGCTGCCGGCGCTCGCGCTCGTCGCGGTGTACTTCGGCTACATCGCGCGCATCACGCGCGCGGGCGCGATCCAGGCGCTCGACGCCGACTACACGCGCACCGCGGTCATGAAGGGACTGGACAACCGTCGCGTCCTGACGCGCCACGTGATGCGGAACGCCCTCCAGCCCACCGTCGCGGTCGTCGGAACGCAGATCGGCTACCTCTTCAGCGGCTTGATCGGCCTCGAGCTGATCTTCGCCTACCCGGGGCTCGGGAGCTTGATCGTCGGCGCCGCCGGCGACAAGGACTACCCCCTGCTGGAGGCCGGGGTCCTCCTGGTCGGCATCATCTACATGATCTGCACGCTGCTCGCCGACCTCCTGATCGCGTGGATGAACCCGCGCGCACGCCTGGTGGGAGAGTTCGCGTGAGCGTCGAGTCCGTGGACCCGGAGATCCTCGGCCCGGCGCCGGGGCCCGTCTACGACTCCGCCGCGGAGCGCCGGCTCGCGCGCAGGGAACGACTGCGCCTCCTCGTCCGACGACCCGGCTTCATCGTCGGATTCCTCATCCTGCTCTTCTGGCTGGTCTGCGCGATCGGCGGCGACAAGATCACGCCCTCCGACCCGATCAACGACTTCTCCGTCTCGAGCCAGTCGCCGAGTGCGGAGCATCTCTTCGGCACCGACCAGCTCGGGCGAGACGTGCTCTCTCGCGTGATGGCCGGGGCCCGCGACGTGCTGATCGCTGCCCCGATCGCCGCGGGGGTCAGCGTCGCCCTCGGCTCACTCATCGGGATCGTGATGGGGTACTACCGCGGTCTCATCGACGAGGTGATCAGCCGGTTCATCGAAGCCATGCTGTCGATCCCCGTCGTGCTGATCGCGTTGCTCATCATCTCCGTCCTCGGGGCGTCCCGCACGATCGTCATCGGGACCGTCGCCGTGCTGTTCACGCCGATCGTCGCGCGCACGGTCCGTGCTGCGACGCTCGCCGAGGGGCAGCTCGACTACGTGACGGCCGCCCGATTGCGCGGGGAGTCGGGCCTGTTCGTGATGACGCGCGAGATCCTTCCGAACATCTCCGGAACGATCCTCGTCGAGTTCACGGTCCGCGTCGGGTACGCCGTGTTCACGATCTCCACGTTGTCGTTCCTCGGGGCGGGGATCCAGCCGCCGTCCCCGGATTGGGGCCTCACGATCAGCGATACCTACCGGCTCATCCAGGCCGGCCAATGGTGGCCGACGCTGTTCCCCGCCCTCGCGATCGCGAGCCTCGTGATCGCGACGAATCTCGTGGCCGACTCCATCGACTCGGTGCGTGGCGCATGATGGGAAGCGTGAGCACGCGAAACGACGGGCGACCGTGAGCGCGACGACGGTCACCAACGCGCTCTCGGTCGAGAAGCTCGAGCTCGCGTACCGGGTGCGCGGCATACCCCGAGAGGTCCTGCGCGGCGTCACGTTCCACGTCCGTCCGGGCGAGGCCTACGGGCTCGTGGGCGAGTCCGGCTGCGGGAAGTCCACGACCGCGTACGCGGCGCTCCGCTACCTGCCCGCCAACGGCGTCATCACCGGCGGCCGCATCCTCGTCGGGGACCAGGACGTCACGCACCTGTCCACCCGGGAGCTTCGCGAGTTCCGCGCCCGCGAGGCCTCGATGGTGTACCAGGACCCCGGCTCGGCGCTGAACCCCACCGTGAAGGTCGGGAGCCAGGTCACCGAGGCGTTCACCGTGCTCGGGCACGGCAAGGACGCCGCCTCGGCGCTCGCGATCGAGGCGCTCAAGCGGGTCCGGATCGCCGACCCGGTCGCGGTGATGCAGCGGTACCCGCACCAGCTCTCCGGGGGCATGCAGCAGCGCGTGGTGATCGCGATGGCGCTCGCGTGCGACCCGCAGCTCCTCGTGCTCGACGAGCCGACCACGGGCCTGGACGCGACCGTCGAGGCCGAGGTCCTCGATCTCGTCCGCGCGCTCCGCCGAGAGCTGAACGCCGCGATCCTGCTGATCGCGCACAACCTGGGGGTCATCCGATCCATGTGCGACCGCGTGGGCGTCATGTACGCCGGGCGGATCGTCGAGGAGGGCGACGCCGTCGAGGTCTTCGAGGAGCCGAAGCACCCGTACACGATCGGCCTCCTGCAGTGCCTGCCGCGTCACGGCACCCGCAAGAGCGAGCAGGCGCTGTTCTCGATCCCCGGCGCCCTCCCGCAGATCGGCACTCCGCTCCCCACGTGCGTGTACGTCGACCGCTGCGCCCTCGCCGACGAGGTGTGCCGAAGCGACGTTCCGCCGGTCGTGGAGCTCGCGAACGGCCACTGGACGCGATGCCACCACGTGGACCGGCTCGGGCAGATGCCGGAGGCGCCCACGCACGCTCCCACGCCGAAGGATCACGGCAAGCTCGTCGTGGAGCTGCGCGACGTCTCGAAGACGTTCCGCGTTCACGGGCACGACGTGCCGGCGCTCGTCGGCGTCGATCTCGGGCTCGCGCACGGGGAGACGCTCGGGCTGGTGGGTGAGTCCGGCTCCGGGAAAAGCACCTTGGCGAAGGCCGTCCTCGGGATCCACGCACCCGACGCGGGCGGCGAGATCATGCTCGACGACGTCGCGCTCGCCGGCAAGGCGGCCGAACGGCCGCCCGAGGCGATGCGCGCGGTGCAGATCGTGTTCCAGAATCCGGACTCGGCGCTCAACCGGAGCTGGACCGTTCGCAGGATCCTGCGCCGGGCCGTCCGCAAGCTCACCGGCGCCGATCGCCATGTCGCCGACGATCGCGTGCAGAAGCTCACCGAGGGCCTCCGGCTCTCCCCCCGGCATCTCGACATGCGCCCGCGCCAGCTCTCGGGTGGCCTCAAGCAGCGCGTGGCGATCGCGCGTGCCTTCGCGGGCGACCCGCGGATCGTGGTCTGCGACGAGCCCACCAGCGCCCTCGACGTCTCGGTGCAGGCTGCGATCCTGAACCTGCTGGCGGACCTCCAGTACGACCAGTCGACGAGCTACCTGTTCATCTCCCACGACCTCGGCGTCGTGCGCTACCTCGCCGACCGCATCGCGGTGATGTACCTCGGGCTGATCCAGGAGGTCGGCACGACCGACCAGATCTTCCACGGCCCACATCACCCCTACACCGAGGCCCTGCTGTCCGCCGTGCCGAACGTCGACGGCGAACCGTCACGGCGGATCCGGCTGAGCGGCGAGATCCCGAGCCCGGCGAACCCACCCTCGGGGTGCGTGTTCCACACGCGCTGCCACCGGTTCATCGAGGGAACGTGCGACGTCGTGGAACCGCCGGTCGTCGAGATCGAGCCCGCCCATCTCATCCGTTGCCACCTTCCCGTGGACGAGCTGGGCCGGATCGAGGTCGGCACCGGCTGACGACCATCGAACGGGACTCGCGAACGACCGCGATCCTCGCGATCTCCGTCGCGACGGCGCTCTGGGGGATGGCCGGGCTCTTCGTGAAGTCCGCGTCGATCTCGGCGCTCTGGTTCGCCACCTATCGGCTGTGGACCGGCGTGGCGATCTACGCGGTGATCCTCGTCGTGACGAGGGGAAGGTTTCGGCTCGCCACGCTGCGCGCATGCGCGGTGGGCGGCGTGCTGTTCGCGGCCGATCAGGCCTTCGCGTTCAGCGCCTTCAAGCTCACGACGGTCGCGAACGCGAACATCATCATCGCGCTCGCGCCGATCTTCATCGCGTTCGCGGCCTCGCGGCTCTTCGGCGAGCGCATCGGCCGGCGCGAGGTCCTGCTCGCCGGCGTGTCGTTCGCGGGGGTGGGCCTCGTGGCGGTCGGCGCGTCCGGCACGCCCCAATGGAGCCCGGTCGGCGACCTCCTCGCGCTCGGGTCGATGGTCTGCTGGTCGACGTACTGGTTGTTCTCGAAGCGCGCGCGGCAGCGGATCACGACGCTCGAGTACATGTCGAGCGTCATGCTGATCGGCGCGATCGTCATGACGCCCGTCGCGCTCCTCGTGGAACGATCGATCGAGGTCCCTGACGCTGGTGACTGGGTATGGATCGCGCTCGCCGCGCTCTTGACCGGGGCGGTCGCGCACACGCTCGTCGCGTGGGCGCACGGTCACATCGAGGCCTGGCTCGGCTCGCTCATCACGCAATGCATGCCGGTCGTCGCCGCGATCGCGGCATGGCTCGTGCTCGACGAGCCCGTAACGCCGCTCGTGGCGCTCGGCGGCGTGATCGTGGTTTCCGCGACGGCCTCGGTGGCGGTGGGCGGCGGCGCCTTCCGCCGCGACGAGTACTCGGAGGCGCGATGACCGGTGGCGAAGACCGATAGAGTCCCGACTCCGAGCGACCCACGGAACGAGGTGAGCCGATGGCGACGACCGAGGACCTGTTCGACGGCTTGCGGCCCCGCTCCCCCGATTACGCGGTGCAAGGGATCTGGGAGGGATTCAACTGGCGCGACTGCCTCGGTTCGATCGAGGAAGGCGAGTGGTACGTCGTCGCGTTCCGGTCGGTCCGCCGCCCCGAGGCCGACGACCCGCTGCTGTACCGGCTCGACGAGCGCGCGCTCGCCGAGGCGCGGGCGTACGGCGGCCTCCTGCACTACTTCAGCGGAGAGCTCGACGACGAGCGGCGCTGCCTGTCCATGTGCGTCTGGGAGAGCCGCGAGCGAGCGCGCGAGGGCGCATCGCTGCCGGCCCATAGCGAAGCCATCGGCATCTCCGGCGCCACGTACACGAGCTACGTGCTCGAACGCTACCGGCTCACGAAGCGCGACGGAACGGTCGAGCTGGTCGAGCTGGAGCCGCCGCAGCACTCCGTTGCCGTCGACGGCCGGTTGGCGTAAGCGGCGCCGCTAGCCGACCCGTTCGAGGAACGCGAGCGTCCGCTCCATGAGGAGCGCGGCCGACTTCTCGTCGTAGTCGGCCGAGGTCGAGTCCGCGAACAGGTGGCCCGATCCCGGATACACGAAGAGCTCACCGTCGGCGAGGCTCGCGACCAGGTCGCGCGCGACCGGCAGGTCCTCGTCCGCCCAGGGGTCCAGTTCCATGAAATGAGCCTGCAGCGGCACGCCGTCCGGCCACGGGCTTTCGAACTCGGACGGCGGCAGGCACCCGTGGTAGAAGAGCGCGCCACGGGCACCGGGCCGCGTCTGCGTGAACGCCTGGGCCGGCATGACGCCGAGCGAGAACCCGGCGGTCACGACGTCGGCGGGCAACCCCTCGGCCGCCGCGGCGCCGCGGTTCATGATCTCGCCGAAGCCGGTCTTCTTCGCGAACCCCACGCCCTCGTCGAGATCCTGGAACACGTTGCCCTCGTACAGGTCGGGCGTGTGCACGGTGTGCCCCGCCTTCCGCAGCTCCTCGGCGAACGCGAGGAAGCCCTCCGTCTGACCAAGCGCATGGTGGAACAGCAAGATCGTCGTCATGCACCCACCCTAACAAACGACTCGGACACGGCCGCCGGTAGTCACGCCGAGGCCCAGGCGCTACGGTGATGCCCCCCGGGGCAAGGAGGGATCTCGTGCCGGCGAAGAAGACCACGCGTTCCAAGGCGACGACGAAGTCACCCGCGAAGAAGACCACGCGCAAGAAGACCCCCGCAAAGAAGCCGGTCTCGGCCGGGGCGGTCGTGCCGGTCGCGTCGACCGCGGCGAAGCCGGGCGACGTCATCCTGCTCGACTCGGCGCAGGTCGGCACGCCGCCGCGCGAGGGCGAGGTGCTGGAGGTCATCCAGGGCGAGGTGCGGGTGAGCTACCTCGTTCGGTGGCCGGACGGTCGACAGACGCTCATCTCGCCGACCGGCGGCACCGCGCGCTTCGTCCGTTCCTCCCGCCGATCCTGATCCCGTCGGGACGCCGGCGTGATGGGCGAAGAGGAAGCCGTGGTGCTCGAGGTGAAGCCGTTCGACCTTCACGGCGTGACGTATCAGGACGTCACGGTGAGGTTTCGCGATCAATCGATCGACAGCGCCCGCCTGGGGCCCGAAGGGGTCCCCGAGGGCGTCCTGCCGGGTGACGTCGTCCTCGCGACGAGGATCGCCAACATGCTCATCTCGATCCGCCGACCTCCGTAGGGTCGACGTCCCAGACCTTCGCCGCGGTCTCGGCGATCGTGCGAAGCTTCGCGCGTTCCTCGTCCACCGTGAGCCGGTTGCCGCCGATCGAGGTCGCGAAGCCGCACTGGGGCGACAACGCGAGGCGTTCGAGCGGCACGAGCCGCGACGCGTCCGTGATCCGCGCGGCGAGCTCGTCGACGGTCTCGACCCGGCCCGACTTCGTGGTCACGAGGCCGAGCACGACGGTGCGGTCCTCGGGCACGTGGGCAAGAGGCTCGAACCCGCCCGACCGCTCGTCGTCGTATTCCAGCAGCAGCCGCTGGGCGCGCACGCGGGGGAACAGCCGCTCGGCGAGCCAGTCGTAACCGCCGGCAACGAGCCACCGGCTCATCTGGTTCCCCCGGCACAGATGGAAGCCGAACGTCACGTCGGGGTGGTCGCCGATCACGAGGTTGTCGAGCTCCGCGCCGAGCTCGATCCACCGATCGGCCGGCCAGCCGCGCCGCTCGTAGAACGAGCGGTACGCCGGGTCGATCAGCAGCGGGTACTGGGGCGCGTCGAGCTGGATGTACGTCGCGCCCAGCCGCACGAGCTCGTCGACCTCGTCCCGGAGGATCTCCGCGACGTCGCCCAGGAAGGACTCGGGTGAGCCGTACGCCTCGATCGATCGCTCCGGATCCCAGAAGTTCGCGAACAGGCTCGGGCTGGGAAGCGTGACCTTCAGGAGCCGGTCCGTGCGGCCCCTCGCGTAGGTGAACTCCTCGGCCGAGAGGAACCGCTTCCGCCGGAGCCTGTCCATCACCGCGATGGGCGGTCGCTCGATCGTCACGTCGTCGAGCTCGTCGCTCCGCCAGGTCCCCCAGAGGAACGCGTCGAGGTCCCAGTCCGAGAACCCATCGACGGCCTCCGTGAGCTGGCTCTGGAACGAGAGGCGTCGCATCTCCCCGTCGGTGACCACGTCGAGGCCGCAGTCCTCCTGCAGCCGGAGCGCCTCGTCGACGGCCCGGTCCTCGATGTGCTTGAACGCGTCCGGCCGAAGTTGGTTCCGCTCGAGACGCTCCCGGGCATCCAGCAGTTCCGCGGGTCGGAGCAGGCTGCCGACGACGTCGGTGCGTGCCTCGATCACCGGGCCACTCTAGAGACTCGGCCGCAGGCTCGACGCCGTCGTGCGCGGGATCGGAGCCGTTCAGTACAGTGGGGTTGGAGGTGGTCGAGATGACCGACGCACTGCACGAGACCCGGATCGACATTCCCACCGAAGCCCGAGGGAAGCTGGTCGAGGTGCTCAACCACCAGCTCGCGGATTCGCTCGACCTGTACGCGCAGGCGAAGTACGCGCATTGGAACGTGAAGGGATCCGACTTCATCCAACTGCACGAGCTGTTCGACTCGGTGGCGGCGCACCTGCTCGAGTTCACCGATCTGATCGCCGAACGAGCCACCGCCCTCGGCGGGACCGCCGCGGGAACGGTTCGGATGGCGGCCGCCGCGTCGACGTTGTCGGAGTTTCCCACGAAGAGGATCGAGGGAATGGAAGCGGTGGACGCGCTCGCCGAGCAAGTCGCATCGTACGCGGCGACCACGCGTCGCGCGATCCAGGAATCCGAGAAGCTCGGCGACCTGAGCACGAGCGATCTGTTTACCGAGGTTTCGCGCCAAGCCGACAAGGACCTGTGGTTCCTGGAGGCGCACCTGCAGAGGCCCTGACGCTCTGCGGGCCGTGCCCGCACGGAGTCTTCGCGTCGCCCGCCCGATATGTTGCGCCGTGGGCCGCCAAGAGGGGCTGGGAAGCGTGACCTTCAGGACCCGATCCGTGCGACCCCTCGCGTAGTCGAACTCCTCGGCCGAGAGGAACCGCTTCCGCCGGAGCCTGTCCACCACGTCGGTTCTCGCCTCGATCACGCGCCACGCTAACCACCCTTGCACGCCCAGACGGGGCGAGCGTAGGGTCAAGCGGTTCGAAGAAAAGGGGACCCGATGCATCCGAACGAGCAGCTGCTCCGGGACGCGGACGAGGCGCAGACCCGAGGCGACGTCGAGGCGTTCGCGAGCTTCTACGCCGACGACGTTGTGGTCCACATCCCGGGCAAGAGTTCGTTGGCCGGCGACTACAAAGGCAAGGACCAGTTCATGGAGCTGTTCCGGCGCTTCACGGAGCGCACGCCGGAGTACACGTTCGAGTCGCACGACTACCTCGCCAACGACGAGCACGGGATCATCCTCCAGCGCTCGCACTACCGGCGCGGCGACGAGACTTTGGACGCGAACGACGTTTTCGTCTGCCACTTCCGGGACGGCAAGATCTCGGAGTTCTGGTTCTCCAGCGACGACCCGTACGCGACCGACGCGTTCATCGGCTAACGCGCCTTCCTGAGGCGACTGGCGTCCTTCAGCCGGCTCATCGTCCTCGATAGCAGAGGCACGGGAATGTCCGACCACGTCCTCGATCGGGCGCAGCAACTCACGCTCGAAAGCAGGATGGAAGATGTCCGGGCGGTCATGGACGATGCCGACTCGGCTCGCGCCACCCTGGTGGGACTCGAGGCCTCGCTCTATCGGGTCGAGACCTAGTCCGATTCGAAGGGACCGACGCAAAGACCGATATCGTTTCCACCGTGAACGAAGAACGCCGTCGCGACGAGCCGCTCGACCTGAGCACCTCGAGGGTCGAGGCGTTCAGCGACGCCGTGATCGCCGTGATCATCACGATCATGGCGTTCGAGCTGCGGGCCCCCGGTGGGTTCACCTGGCCGGACCTTCGCGATGAGCTTCCCGGGTTGGGCGTCTACCTCCTCAGCTTCACGTTCGTGGCGATCTACTGGAACAACCACCACCACCTGCTGCGCGCCACGGACCGGATCAGCGGGGCCGTCATGTGGGCGAACATGTTCCTGCTGTTCGCCCTGTCCCTGATCCCGGTCGGCACGGAGTGGCTGCGCGACGAGGGCAATCACTCCCTCCCCGCCGCGGTGTACGGGTTGATCGCGATCACCGCGGCGATCGCCTACACGATCTTGGTGCGTGCGCTCATCCGTGCGAACGGCGGCGAGTCACGCATCGCGGCCGCCGTCGCCTCGGACGCGAAGGGCTACGCGTCGCTCGCGCTCTACGCGGCGGGTGTCGGGCTCGCGTTCGTGAGCCCGTGGATCGCGTACGGCCTCTACGCGAGCGTCGCGGTGATGTGGTTCATCCCCGACCGCCGGTTCACGCGCGCGTAGGCGCGATCACTCGGCGGGCTCGTCGCGCCGCGACCGGGGACGAAGCAGCGGTCGCTCGTTGAGGTCGTTGAGGAAGTCGTCGATGTCCTCGAACGCCTTCCACACCTTCTGCCACGGCTTGAGGTTCTCGGGGTCCGGCACCGGGTCCGGCCCGAATTCGTCCTCCTCGGCCTTCCTCCGGCGGAACCTGCGGACGACCGACTCCTCCTCTTCCTCCCGTACCGGCGGCGGCGAGGCCTTCGCGGCGCGCCGCACGCTCTCGATGAGCTCGCGAGCGTCGACCGGCTCCACGTCGACGGCGGCGCGCTGCGCGATCGGGCGCACCCACTCTTCCTCGGAGCTGGGCGCCTCGACGCCGGCGAGGCCGCGCGCGATCACCCCGTGCCCGAAGTCGAGGTGGGTGGCCTGGGCGTCGAGCTGGACGAAGTCGTCGGCGGCGGGCATCTCGATGCACTCGAGGCGCCCGGCCGCCGTCCGGAACGCCGCCCGGTGCGGGTCGCTCGTCGCCCCGTCCTGCTCGGCGTCGAGCGCCACCATCAGGATCCGCAGGCGATCGATGTTCTCGTCGTCGTCCGCCACGCAGATCTCGACGCTGTCCGCGGAGGACGGGATCTCGGGAGCGGCCTCCGCGAGGTCACCCACGAGCACGTATTTCACGCCGAGCGCGTTGAGCTCGGCGAGGACCCGGAGCGGTTGGAAGCTTCCTTCGGGCATACCTGACCCCCGAAAGGCTTATCGGTCGAGAAGGCCCGGTTTCTTAATCGCGCGTCAGTCGTCGTCGGGCCGCTGGGTGAGGCGGGCCCGCCCGAGCTCGGTGAGCCGGTACCCGGCACCCGAGGGCTCGAGCAGCCCCTCGGAGCCGAGCGACCCCAGCGCGCGCTCGATACGCGGCAGGTCTCGCGCCAGCTCGAGGGCTCGGGGATCCTCCTCGAGCTCGAGCCGGCGCGCCACGGCCTCCGCGTCGACCGAACCCTCGGGCGTCGAGCCGAGGATCCGGCCGACGGTCGCGAGGACGCGGGCGATCGCCGGCTCGAACTCGGGGATCTTCACGGTTCGGTCAACCTAGCAGCCGGTCACTGGATGGTGAGCGTTCCCTCCATACCCTGCGACCGGTGGTACTTGCAGAACATCGTGTACGTCCCGGGTGCGAGCTCGAAGTCCTCGGACTCCGTCTCGCCCGGCTGGACGTCGTGGTCGATGTCCTGGCCCTCGATCGACACGTTGTGCAGGGCCTGCCCGTCGTTCACCAGGCTGATCTGCGTGCCCGAGACGGTCACGTCCGCGGGGCTGAACGCGTTGTCCGTGAGCGTGATGGTGTCGGTGACGGCTCCGCCGCCGCCCGTCGTGCCGCCTCCCGCGGGGCTGGAGCTGTTACTGCTGCAGGCGGCCAGGGTCAAGGCAACCACCCCGAGGGCGATCGCGCGCTTCCCATGCTTCATCGTGTTCTCCCTTCCTTCGAGCGACGTGGGTTCAGCCGACGACCGTCACCGTGCCGGTCATCGTGGGGTGGATCTGGCAGGCGTAGGTGAACTCGCCGGCCTCGGTGAGGGGCGTCGAGAACGACGCTCCGCCGTCGAGCGGACCCGAGTCGAACGAGCCGTCGTCGGCGGTCACCGTGTGTGTGGTCGGGTCGTGGTTCATCCAGGTCACCTCGGTGCCAAGGGGTACCTCGAGATCGGTGGGCGCAAACGCGAATCCGTGCACGAGCACGGTGTCGGGCGCCGTCTCCTGCACGCGCACGAGCGGCGCGTCCTTGCGAACCGTGAGCAACGTCTCCATCCCGAGGTCGTCGTGGTTCGCGATGAAGCACTCGATCTTGTAGACGCCCGGGGCGAGGTCCGCATGCACCCGGACGATGTCACCGGGGCCGAACGCGTTCGCCTCCAGCTTGAGGCCGTCGCCGCTGCCGTGCCCGCTGCTGTCCTGGCCCTCGATCTCCATCTCGAACCCATGGGTCATCGTGCCGCCGTTGCGCACCACGAACGTGATGGGTCCGGGCCGCACCACGTCGGCCTCGAGCTCGATCGCCCACTCGCCGAAGCCGACGTCGAGGCCGCCCTTGCGGGGGTCGACGCGGGTGCCTGGCTGCGTGCCGGCCGTCGACGGATCGCCGTTCGCGGTTGCGGTCGACGACGGCGTCTGGACGACATCCGGTGCGGCGCACGCGGTTGCGAGCGCGAAGAGAACGAACGGGGTCACGATCCATCGGTTCATGGGTTCAGCTTGTCGGCCGGATACCCAAGAGCGGGCCAAGAGACACGCCGGAGCGCCTCAAGACACTCCGGCGTGCTCGATGCAGCGGTGTTTCTTAGGCGGCCTCGACCTTGGGGGTCGACGCCTCGAGCGCCGCGCGCAGGACGTCGTCCACCGACTGCGCGAGGTGGAAGGTCATCTGCTCGCGCACCTGCTCGGGCACGTCGTCGAGGTCGCCCTCGTTCCGCGCCGGCAGGATGACCTCCGTGAGGCCCGCGCGGTGCGCCGCGAGGACCTTCTGCTTGAGGCCCCCGATCGGCAGCACCCTGCCCTGCAGCGTCACCTCGCCCGTCATCCCGACGGTCGACTTCACCGGACGCCCCGTGAGCAGCGACGCGAGCGCCGTCGTCATCGTGACGCCCGCGCTCGGGCCGTCCTTCGGGACGGCGCCGGCCGGCACGTGCAGGTGGAACCGGCCCTCGAGCGCCGAGGGATCGATGCCGAGCTCCGCCGCGCGCGACCGCACGTAGCTGAGCGCGATCTGCGCCGACTCCTTCATGACGTCGCCGAGCTGGCCGGTGAGCGTGAGGGTCCCCTCGGGACCACCGCCCTCGATCCGGGTGGCCTCGATGAACAGGACGTCGCCACCGGTGCCGGTGACGGCGAGGCCGGTCGCGACGCCGGGCGCGGAGGTCCGCTCGGCGGCCTCGAAGAAGAACTTCGGACGGCCGAGGTATGAGCGAACGTCGCCGGCACCCACGGTGACCGGGGCCGCTGCGTCCCCGGCCGCGAGCTTCGTCGCGACCTTCCGCAGGAGCTTCCCGATCTCGCGCTCGAGGTTGCGAACGCCGGCCTCGCGCGTGTAGTCGCCCACGATCGCGCGGAGCGCGTCGTCGCTCAGAGCAACCTCGTCCTCGCGAAGGGCGTTGCGCTCCAGCTGGTTCTTCATCAGGTGGTGCTTCGCGATCGCGACCTTCTCGTCCTCGGTGTAGCCGTCCAGCCGGATGACCTCCATGCGGTCGAGCAGCGGGCCGGGGATGGTGTCGGCGACGTTCGCGGTCGCGATGAAGAGCACCTCGGAGAGATCGAGGTCGACCTCGAGGTAGTGGTCCCGGAAGCTGTGGTTCTGGGCGGGATCGAGCACCTCGAGCAGCGCGCTCGAGGGGTCGCCGCGCCAGTCGGCGCCGACCTTGTCGATCTCGTCGAGCATGAAGACCGGGTTCTTCGTTCCGGCCTCCTTCAGCCCGCGGACGATGCGGCCGGGCAGGGCGCCGACGTACGTGCGCCGGTGGCCGCGGATCTCCGCCTCGTCGTGGATCCCGCCGAGCGAGACCCGCACGAACTTCCGGCCGAGCGCGCGCGCGACCGACTCGCCGAGCGACGTCTTGCCGACGCCGGGGGGACCGACGAGCGTGAGGATCGCGCCGGAGCCGCGTCCGGTCGCCTCGCCCATGCCGCGGTCGAGCCGAAGCTTGCGCACGGCGAGGTACTCGAGGATCCGGTCCTTCACGTCGTCGAGCCCGTCGTGGTCGGCGTCGAGCACGGCGCGGGCCTCCGCGATGTCGAGCCGGTCGTCGGTGCGAACGTTCCACGGGATCTCGACCATCCAGTCGAGGTAGGTGCGGATCCAGCCCTGCTCGGGCGACTGCTCGGAGGTGCGCTCGAGGCGACCGAGCTCGCGCTCGGCCTCCGCTCGGACGTCGTCGGGCATCCCGGCCTCGGCGATCTTCCGGCGGTACTCCTCGACGATGTTCTCCTCGCCGTCCTCGCCGAGCTCCTTGCGGATCGCGCTCAGCTGCTCGCGAAGGAGGAACTCGCGCTGGCGCTTCTCCATCCCCTCGCTCACGTCGGTGCGGATCTTCTCCTTGAGCTCGACCTCGGCGAGGGTGTCCTTCGCCCAGCCGATCACGAGCTCGAGGCGCCGCTCGACGTCGAGCGCCTCGAGAACCAGGACTCGCTGTTCGATCGAGAGGTCGGGCGAGTAGCCGCTGGTGTCGGCGATGGCGCCGGGATCGGTGATGCCGCGGAGGAACTCGGCGACCTGGGGCGCGCCGCGCGCCTCCACGATCGCCTCGACCAGCGCGCGGTACTCGCGGGCAAGCTCTCGGGCGCGCTCCGTGGACGGCTGGTCGTCCACGGGCTCGGCCTGGAGCCAGGTGGCCTGGCCGGTGCCGGCCACGCCTTGCCCCACGACCGCGCGGCGAATGCCGCGGAT